>NZ_CP012945.1:1240000-1522500 GCF_001402915.1 Devosia sp. A16 | reverse complement strand
CGTAAGTTGAAAATTACGGGGATGACGTGTGGCTAGGGGTGAAAGGCCAATCAAACTCGGAAATAGCTGGTTCTCCGCGAAAGATATTTAGGTATCGCCTCAGACGAATACCTCAGGGGGTAGAGCACTGGATGGGCTAGGGGGTCTCACCGACTTACCAAACCTAACCAAACTCCGAATACCTGAGAGTACTATCTGGGAGACAGACGGTGGGTGCTAACGTCCATCGTCAAGAGGGAAACAACCCTGACCTACAGCTAAGGTCCCCAAGTCATGGTTAAGTGGGAAAGCATGTGGGAATGCTTAGACAACCAGGAGGTTGGCTTAGAAGCAGCCATCCTTTAAAGATAGCGTAACAGCTCACTGGTCAAGCGTTCCTGCGGCGAAGATGTAACGGGGCTCAAACCATGCACCGAAGCTTAGGGTTTGCAACTTGTTGCAAGCGGTAGCGGAGCGTTCCGTAAGCCTGCGAAGGGATACCCGTGAGGGATCCTGGAGGTATCGGAAGTGCGAATGATGACATGAGTAGCGATAAAGAGGGTGAGAGACCCTCTCGCCGTAAGTCCAAGGGTTCCTGCGCAATGCTAATCAGCGCAGGGTTAGCCGGCCCCTAAGTCGAGGCAGACATGCGTAGACGATGGGAACCACGTTAATATTCGTGGGCCTGGTGGTAGTGACGGATCGCGCGGGTTCGTATCCCCTTATTGGATTGGGGGTGCGATGAGCCGGTTCCAGGAAATAGCTCCACCAACATAGACCGTACCCTAAACCGACACAGGTGGACAGGTAGAGCATACCAAGGCGCTTGAGAGAACTATGCTGAAGGAACTCGGCAAATTGCACGCGTAACTTCGGGATAAGCGTGACTGCTATTTGCGCAAGCAGATAGTAGTGGCACAAAAAAGGGGGTAGCGACTGTTTATCAAAAACACAGGGCTCTGCGAAGTAGCAATACGACGTATAGGGTCTGACGCCTGCCCGGTGCCGGAAGGTTAAATGGAGAGGTGCAAGCTTTGAAATGAAGCCCCGGTAAACGGCGGCCGTAACTATAACGGTCCTAAGGTAGCGAAATTCCTTGTCGGGTAAGTTCCGACCTGCACGAATGGCGTAACGACTTCCCCACTGTCTCCAGCATAGACTCAGCGAAATTGAATTCCCCGTGAAGATGCGGGGTTCCTGCGGTCAGACGGAAAGACCCCATGAACCTTTACTATAGCTTTGCGCTGGCACTTGTGTCGGCATGTGCAGGATAGGTGGTAGGCTTTGAAGCCGGGACGCCAGTCTCGGTGGAGCCGCAAGATGAGATACCACCCTTATCGTCATAGGTGTCTAACCGCGATGTAACAGCATCCGGGACAGCGCATGGTGGGTAGTTTGACTGGGGCGGTCGCCTCCCAAAGAGTAACGGAGGCGCGCGATGGTGGGCTCAGGACGGTCGGAAATCGTCCGCTGAGTGCAATGGCATAAGCCTGCCTGACTGCGAGACTGACAAGTCGAGCAGAGACGAAAGTCGGTCATAGTGATCCGGTGGTCCCGCGTGGAAGGGCCATCGCTCAACGAATAAAAGGTACTCTGGGGATAACAGGCTGATACTGCCCAAGAGTCCATATCGACGGCAGTGTTTGGCACCTCGATGTCGGCTCATCACATCCTGGGGCTGGAGCAGGTCCCAAGGGTATGGCTGTTCGCCATTTAAAGTGGTACGTGAGCTGGGTTCAGAACGTCGTGAGACAGTTCGGTCCCTATCTGCCGTGGGTGTAGGAATGTTGAGAAGAGCTGACCCTAGTACGAGAGGACCGGGTTGGACGAATCTCTGGTGGACCTGTTGTCGCGCCAGCGGCATTGCAGGGTAGCTATATTCGGACGGGATAACTGCTGAAAGCATCTAAGCAGGAAGCCTCCTTCAAAACGAGCATTCCCTCGAGAGCCGTGGAAGACCACCACGTTGATAGGCCGGATGTGGAAGCGCAGCAATGTGTGAAGCTGACCGGTACTAATAGCTCGATTGGCTTGATCGTTCTCATTAATCATACCCGCAAGCGTGACTTGCGGCGCGGAACGAATGATCGGCACCCAAGATCAAAATCATCTGCCCGCCTAACCGCCGGCAGCGTCTGTCAGGCCTCGCGCCTGCAGCATGGAAACCAGAATTCACCCGCATGTTTTTCGCCGATCTGGTGGTAATTGCGAGGAGCCCAGAACCCGATCCCATCCCGAACTCGACCGTTAAACTCCTTTGCGCCGATGGTACTAAGTCTCAAGGCTTGGGAGAGTAGGTCGCTGCCAGGTCTGCCAAAAACATGCGTGTCTCATACGACTAGAAATCAACAAAACCCCGCCCGCAGAAATGCCGGCGGGGTTTTGCTTTGTCCGCCACCACGCGCTGCAGCAGAGGCTGGGCTGTCACTCCCCACCGCCGCACGTCCAGTCGGCGCACCATCTCCCGCCTGCGGGATGCGGATGAGGCGAAGGCCCTCACCGCGGGGGGCCAGCCGAAAGTGGGAGGGGGGAGCCACAAAATTGGGACACTCCCCAGCTGCCCAACACACTGTCAGTGATGTATCTGGATCACCCACACTCGGACCATTGGCTGACGCCCTCGCTCTCGCAGTCGGCAATCCCCCACGCGCCGCCGGTGTGCGGCTGCGCAGAGTGCTATCGTGGGGCAAAAGGGGGAAATCGAACTGTCAGCGATCTATCCGGGCCGTGCTTCGGAAGCGGCCGGGAGAGGCCGGTGTCTGGGGCTCCCCTCTCCCCACCAGCCTGGGCGGCCGGTCCCCCCTCCCCCGCAGGCGCAGGGCTAGCTCGTATATGGCGCACGGACAGTAGCTTGAGGGCCTTCTCCCCTTGTGGGAGAAGGTGGCCGAAGGCCGGATGAGGGGTTCTCTCCGCGTACTCGTCGTCCGTCGCTTCGCTCCGGCCGCGCTACACTTCGTTGCGCGACCCCTCATCCGCCCTTCGGGCACCTTCTCCCACAAGGGGAGAAGGTAAGACGTGCCCAACGCCGTCACATGCGATTGCCTGCCCCTCAAGGAGGGAGAGGGAGCCTGACTGCGGCTTCGGTGGTACGCAGGCGCGGACGCCAGCGCCCCCTCGCCCGTCTGGGGAGAGGGCGGATGAGGCCGAAGGCGTCATCCGTGGGTGAGGGGCGCCAAGCGCGCGAGATCAGCGTCGAAGGCCGCGCGTCTTCACGGCCGGTGCCCTTGGCGCCCCTCACCCTGGCCCTCTCCCAAGGGGGCGAGGGGACGATGGGGGCGCCGGCGGTGCGAAGCTCTGACTTGGCAGCGGGTCGCTACTGCCCCAACTGCTCCATCCGGCATTGGTCCGGGCGCTTGTCGGGACGCCAGCGCAGCAGCCTGGTCCCATGTCGGAAGCGTTCGCTACTGACGTGGTCGTAGGCCACTTCCACCACCAGCTCGGGGCGGAGAGCTTCGTAGTGCTCGGTCCGCTCGGTCGACCAGCGGCTCGGGCCGCCCGGAGAACGACCGGTAAAGCCGGGGCCGCCGGCAAGGGACTCCAGGCGCTTCGTCAATGCCGCTATGTCTTCGTCCGCCAGGGCCGAGGTGAAGCCGACATGGTTGAGCAGGCCCGCGTCGTCATAGAGGCCGAGGAGCAAGGAGCCGACCAGCTTGCTGCCGGCACCGTAGCGGAAGCCGCCCACCACGCAGTCGGCGGTGCGGATCCGCTTGACCTTCAGCATTTGCCGTTCGCCGGCAGAGTAGGGCGCATCGAGCCGCTTGGCGATCACGCCGTCGACATCGCCACCCGCGCCGGCGAGCCAGGCTTCTGCCTCGACCAGATCGGTGGTCTCCGGCGAGAGCTGCAGTCCCGGACGCTCGAGCGCAGCAAAGAAGCGCTCCAGTTCCTGGCGTCGCTCGACGAGGGGCCGCGCCGCGAGCGGCTTGTTGCCCGGTGCGAGCAGCAGGTCGAACAGCACGTAGACGGCAGGGTGCTCGGCGGCGAGCTTCTGCACCCGGCTCGCCGCGGGGTGAAGTCGCAGCTGCAGGGCGTCAAAACTCAGTCGGCCGTCGACCGGGATGGTCAATTCGCCGTCGAGCACGAAGTCGTCTGCCGGCAGCGCCTCAAGCAGCGTCACCATGTCGGGGAAGTAGCGGCCAAGCGGTTTGCCGGATTTCGCGAACAAGGCGACTGCCGCGCCCTGTTTGACCGCGATGCAGCGAAAGCCATCCCATTTCGGCTCGAACTGCCATCCGGCGTCCTCGGGCAGCTCTTCGGCCGAGCGGGCTTCCATGGCCGCGAACGGCATTTGATGCAGAGCAGCGTCGATCGGCATTCCGTTCTCCTCAGCGGGAGGTGAGACCGAAGCTAGCTCAGCAAGCCGGCCCTGTCTCGTCGGTCAGAACGCGTCGCCCGCCCATAAGGGCAGGTCGCAATTACCTCACAGTTCGTTGAACTCGGCCCCCGCCGATCGCATATGCTGCAGACACGGGAGTTCGGGAGGGCGAACATGCCGGATGCGGTCATTGCAATTGCCGACCTCAGCAAAACCTACGCCTCGGGCTTTGCGGCGCTGAAGCATGTCAGCCTCGAGATCGAGCGGGGCGAAATCCTGGCGCTGCTCGGTCCGAACGGGGCGGGGAAGACCACTCTGATCTCGATCGTCTGCGGAATCGTGACGCCATCGAGCGGCACGGTGACGGTTGGTGGTCACGACATCGTTCGCGACTACCGGGAGTCGCGGAAGATGATCGGGCTGGTGCCGCAGGAACTGACCACCGACGCCTTCGAGACGGTGTGGGCCACGGTCAGCCACAGCCGCGGGCTGTTCGGCAAGAAGCCGGACCCGCAGCACCTCGAAAAAGTGCTGCGCGAACTCAGCCTGTGGGACAAGAAAGACAGCAAGATCATGCAGCTTTCCGGCGGCATGAAGCGCCGGGTGATGATCGCCAAGGCGCTGAGTCACGAGCCGGAGGTGCTGTTCCTCGACGAGCCGACGGCCGGCGTGGACGTCGAATTGCGCAAGGACATGTGGGCGATGATCCGGCGCCTGAGGGACGCCGGCACGACGATCATTCTCACCACGCACTACATCGCCGAGGCCGAAGAGATGGCCGACCGCATCGGCATTATCCAGCATGGCGAGCTGGTCCTGGTCGAAGAAAAGGCCGAGCTGATGCGCAAGCTTGGCCGCAAGCAACTGACGCTCACCTTGCAGGAACCGCTCGAGGCCGTGCCGGAGGCGCTCAAGCCCTATGCCCTGGAGCTCGCCGCCGACGGCGGGAGCCTCGTCTACACCTATGATGCGCAGGGCGAACGCAGCGGCATCAGCGGGTTGCTGGCCGACCTGGGCAGCGCGGGCGTGCGCTTCCGCGACCTGCAGACGCGGGAAAGCTCGCTCGAGGATATCTTCGTCAGCCTGGTGAGGGACGCGCCATGAACTTCGAGGCAATCAAGGCGATCTACACGTTCGAGATGGCGCGCACCTTCCGCACACCGCTGCAGTCGCTGATCTCGCCGGTGATCTCGACCTCGCTCTACTTCGTGGTGTTCGGCGCCGCCATCGGCTCGCGCATCACCCAGATCGAGGGCGTCAGCTATGGCGCCTTCATCCTGCCGGGGCTGATCATGCTGATGCTGCTCACCCAGTCGGTGGCCAACGGCTCGTTCGGCATCTATTTCCCGAAATTCCTCGGCACCATCTATGAGCTGCTGTCGGCGCCGGTCTCGTCGTTCGAAACCGTAGTCGGCTATGTCGGGGCGGCAGCGACGAAATCGCTCATTCTGGGCCTGCTGGTGCTGGTGACGGCGTGGTTCTTCGTGCCGATCCGGATCGACCATCCGGTCTGGATGGTGGTGTTCCTGGTGCTCACCGCCATCACCTTCAGCCTCGTCGGTTTCATCATCGGCATCTGGGCCAAGGGCATGGAACAGCTGCAGACAGTGCCACTGCTGATCATCACGCCGCTGACCTTCCTGGGTGGCACGTTCTACTCGCTGAGCGTCTTGCCGCCGTTCTGGCAGGCGGTGTCGCTGCTCAATCCGGTGGTCTACCTGATCAGCGGCTTTCGCTGGGCTTTCTACGGCATCGAGGACGTCGACATCAGGATCAGCATCGCTGCGACGCTCGGCTTCCTCGCCATCTGCCTGGGGATCGTCAGCTGGATATTCAGGACCGGGTACCGGCTGAAGTCGTAGGGCACCCGCCGCCGTGGCACGGCGTCGCAGTCGGGACATCTCTCCCTTGGCAGAGCAGTCGGCGCGTGGCGCCGGGTGAGGGGGCCTTCCCTACGCTCGGTGCAGGCGGCAAGGCCCTTTCACCCTGACCCTCTTCCCGGAGGGAGAGGGCACGATGGGGGAGCCGTCGGCGTCCAAAAAACCGGTCACAGAATCTTCAGGTTCCTCCGCCATCAGTCGGCGCGATTCCGGAACTGACCAGGCCCCCGAATGACCAGGATCTTCAGCACCGCGCTGCGGTTCGCCCTTGCTCTGTCGCTGCTCGTTGCCTCGGCGCTGCCGACGCTGGCGCAGGTGACGATCTTCTCGCCCTTCAATATCGCCGAGGCGATGGACCAGGGGGTCAAGAAGGTCGCCGACATTCCCTATGCCGACGGGCAGCGCAAGAAGCTCGACATCTATCGCCCGGAAAAGATCGACGGCACGGCGCCGGTGGTGATGTTCATCTATGGCGGCAGCTGGCGGGCCGGCGACAAGTTCGAATACGAGTTCGCCGGCCGGGCGCTCGCAGCGGCCGGGTTCGTCGCGGTAATCGCCGATTACCGGCTGTGGCCCGAGGTCAAATACCCGGATTTCCTCGAAGACTGTGCGCAGGCGATGCGCTGGATCCAAGACAATATCGCGCTTTATGACGGCGACCCGGACCGCTTCTTCGTCGCCGGGCACTCGGCCGGCGCCTATAACGCGGTGATGCTCGGGCTCGATTCCTCGTTCCGGCGCGACTACGGCGTGACCATGCCGATCCGCGCCATTGCCGGCATTTCGGGGCCCTACAATTTCTACCCGTTCGAGTACGACCAGGTGCGCGACACTTTCGGCCAGGCCCCCAGCCCGGAGGGAACGCAGCCGATCAACCTGGTCACCAGCGATGCGCCGCCGATCTTTCTCGCCAGCGGCACCTCCGATCCGATCGTCCGGGTGCAGAACTCGGAGGCGTTGGCCAAGAAGCTGCGCCAGCAGGGCATCTGGGTCACCGAGAAGTACTATCCCGGCTTCGGCCACTTGGAGCCGGTGATCGCGCTCGGAGCGATGATGCGGTTCCGCATGCCCATCCTCAACGACATGGTGGAGTTCTTCCAGACCTTCGGCGCTTTCCCCTCAGGCACGCCGCGGCCGGTGTTCACGCCCGATCCGCCCGAAAGCAACATGACCGCGGTGATCGAGAAGATGGACGACGTGCTGGCGCCGATCGATGGCGGCCGGCGGAACGAATAGCGGCGGAGAGGTCGGCGCGCGCTGGTCCCCACCCCCGCAAGGGGGAGGGAGACGATAGAGCCTCGATGTCGGTATTTTGGTCTCCCTCCCCCTTGCGGGGTGGGGGTCCACAGCCACCGGCCCCGCCGGCTACCCCTCCCTGCATCCCGTCAAACGTTGACGCTCTGCATGCGGGCGGCAAACGCTTCGCCGAAGGCCGACATGCCGTCGGCGACGATCCGGCCCACCGCATAGGCGGCGACGGCGTAGAACTTCTGCGCCGCCGGGGTGCGCAGGAACGCGATGTACTGGTCGAGATCGGCATCGCTGAGGTCGCGGTAGACATAAGCCATCATGGCGCGCTGGGTGCGGGCGACGTCGGTGAGCAGGCCGGGCATCATCGCCTTGACCTGGTCGTCGATCTCCTGCCAGGGCACGGTGACTTCGCCCTGCTGGTGCGACACCGACAGTCCGAGCAGCAGCGCCCGCACCGACTGGCCGACCATGGCGGCCGAAATTTCCGCCGACACCAGTTCCATCAGCGCATCGATCTGGGTCTGGCGGATCACCGACGCCGTGTTGACGAGCCGCTGCCCTTCGGCAATCGCGGCGATCTGGGCCGCGGGCGCCAACAGGGCCGCATCGCGTTCCAGCACCGTCATGCGCTGGCCGAAGCCGGAGTGAAAGAAGCTCGCCAGCACCGCCTGCTCATCGGCCGAGAACTTGCCTTCGAGCGCCTGGCGCAGCCGGCGATGCAGTTCGCCGGCATCGAATACCGCCTTGGCGGTCGCCTCCCAGTGCTTGAGGAAGATCTCGTCGTTGGAGATTTCCTCGCTGCGGGCCGAGGCCGCGATGGTGGCGCCGAACTGGGTGAACACCTCGTCGAGCGCGGTAGCGCGCATCAGCTCGGCGATGGCGATCTGCTGGCTTTGCGCCTGGGCGGGACGGATAAGCGTGAGCGGCGAGGCGACTGGCGTCAGCAGCAGCGCGAGCACCGCGAGCGATCGGATCAGCATCTCACCCCGTCCTCCTCTGCATGACGCAATTTAGCGCAGCCGCGCGTCCTGCGCCAATCCGGCGAGGTCGATTGCGCACAAGACTTGCCCGCTGGCGCCGACCGGCTGCTAAACTCGCTGTCCAACAAAGGAGTGCCACCCATGCAGTACACCCGCCTCGGCCGCAGCGGCCTCGAAGTCAGCCGGATTTGCCTCGGCTGCATGTCGTTCGGCGAGCCGGGCCGCGGCTCGCACGAGTGGACCCTCGACGAGGCGGCGAGCCGGCCGATCCTCAGGGCGGCGTGGGAAGCGGGGATCAACTTCTATGACACCGCCAACGTCTATTCGCTCGGCTCGAGCGAGGAGATTGTCGGCAAGGTGCTGCTCGAAATGGCGCCGCGCGACGAACTGGTGATCGCCACCAAGGTCAATGGCGAGATGCGTAAGGGACCGAACGGCGCAGGGCTGAGCCGCAAGGCGATCCTGAGCGAAATCGACAACTCGCTGCGCCGGCTGGGCACCGACTATGTCGATCTCTACCAGATCCATCGCTTCGACCCGACGACGCCGATCGAGGAGACGCTGGAAGCGCTCAACGACGTGGTGCGTGCCGGCAAGGCCCGCTACATCGGCGCTTCCTCGATGGCGGCGTGGCAGTTCCTCAAGCTGCTGATGACGTCGGAGCGGCATGGCTGGGCGCGCTTCGTCTCGATGCAGGACCAGCTCAACCTGATCGAGCGAGAGGAAGAGCGGGAGATGCTGCCGCTCTGTATCGACCAGGGGATCGGTGTCATTCCGTGGTCGCCGCTGGCGCGCGGGCGGCTGGCCCGGCCTTGGGGTGAAACGACGGAACGACTGGAGACGGATCTCTACGGCAAGACGCTCTACCTGCGCGATGAGGCGGCGAACCAGGCGATCAACGCCGTGGTGGCCGAGATTGCGAGGGAGCGCGGCGTGAAGATGGCGCAGGTGGCGCTGGCCTGGGTGCTGCAGAAGCAGCCGGTGACCGCGCCGATCGTCGGGGTCACCAAGCTGTCACAGCTCGCCGATGCCGTGGCGGCGCTCGAGGTGGAACTGAGCGCCGACGAGGTCGGGCGGCTCGAGGCGCCGTATCACTCGACGAGCGCGTCGAGCTTCCGCTAGGTTCGAAACGAGGAGGACATCGATATCGTGGCGTCGCGCGACAGAATAGGCTTGGTGGTTCAATGGCTTGTGGTGGCGCTGGCGGCGATGTCGCCGGTGAGCGGCAATGCCCAGCAGGCGCCGGCCGCATCGATCTGCGCCATGGCGGCAGCGTCGCAATACGAGCCCGGCTACAAGGGCTTCGGGCGCGAGCTCGGCCGCATCGATGCCGCCATCGCGATCCCGGCCTGCGAAGAGGCGATCAAGGCGGCGCCGGACTCGGTCGCCAACAAGGCGTGGCTGGCCCGCGCCCTCCTGGCCGACGGGCAGACCGATGCGGCGATGCCGTTCCTCGAAGAGGCGGTGACCGGCGGCAGCGCGCTGGGGCGGCAATTGCTGGCCGACGTGCTGTTCGGTGACCTCGGCGAGATCGCTTCTACCGACGATGCGCGAGCGCTCGAGGTGCTGCGGCCGGCGGCGGAGGCGGGGTTTGCTCCGGCGCAACTGAGCCTCGGCTTCGCCTATGACCTGGGCCGCGGGCTCGCCGAAGACGACGCGATCGCCGCCTCCTGGTACATGCGGGCTGCCCAGCAGGGCGAGCCGCGGGCGGCCAGCAATCTCGGCTATCTCTACCATGGCGGCACCGGGGTCGAACTCGACTACGCGCAGGCGATGTTCTGGTATGAAAGAGGCGCCGCCAAAGGGGACGTTGTCGGCATTTACGGGGTCGGCCAGCTCTACGAGTATGGGCAGGGCGTCGATGTGGATTTCGTCAAGGCGGCCGAGCAGTTCCAGCGGGGCGCCGAGCTGGGGGACACCTATTCGCAGAACGATCTGGGATATCTCTACGAAACGGGGCAGGGCGTGGTGGCGGACCTGACTGAGGCGGCACGCTACTATCAGATGGCGTCCGACCGGGGCTATGCGCTCGCCAGCGCTAACCTCGCGCAGTTGTACAGCACCGGGCGTGGCGTCGAGCGCGATTTCGACCGGGCGTTCGAGCTCTACAGCTATGCCCATGAGCAGGGCGAAGTCGGCGGCACGGTCGGCCTGGCGCAGGCCTATCTCTATGGCGAGGGCGTGCCGGTGGATTTCGAGACGGCGCGCAGCCTCGCACAGCAGGCGAGCGATGCTGGGGCCAGATACGGGCAGTCGACGCTGGGCGCGATCTACGCCGACGGCATGGGGGTGCCGCGTGACTTTGCGCGCGCCATCGAGCTGTTCGACCTCGCGGCGGCGCAGGGCAACGACTATGCCGTCGCGCGGCTGGCGGAAGTCAGGGCCGAGCAGACCTGTGGCCTGATCGCAGCGACGCGCTACGAGGCGGGGTTCGAGGTGTCGGGAGTGGAGCTGGAGCGGATCGACGCCGACACGGCAATCCCGGTCTGCGAGAAAGCCGTGGCGCTCGATCCCGCGTCGCTGGAGAACAAGACCTGGTATGCGCGCACCCTGATTGCCGCAGGGCGCCAGGGGGAGGCTGTGCCATTGCTGGAGCCTGCCGCCACAGACGGCTTCGCGCCGGCCGAGGTGCTGCTCGGCGACCTGCTGCTGTGGGGGCATGGAGTGGACGAGGATCCGGCCCGCGCCGTGTCGCTCTATCAGGCGGCGGCGTCTGCCGGCTTCCCGCCTGCCGAATTCGGCCTCGGCGTCGCCTACCAGAACGGTCGCGGCGTGCCGGCCGACCCGGCGCAGGCGGCGAAATGGTACGGGTTGGCAGCGGAACACGGCGTGCCTGGCGCAGCCGAGCGCCTCGGCGATCTCGATCGGGGCGGCGTCGAGCCGCAGGTCGGACCGCAGCGCGCCGGCCCGCGGAGCTAGTGCGCGTCTCCCCGGAGGCTACGGGAGCGGCTCCCGGATCACCGATGGGGCGGAGCGCTTTTCCTTGCCGTGGGTAACCGCCTCGATGTTGTTGCCGTCGGGATCGAAGACGAAGGCAGCATAGTAGCCCGGGTGGTAGCTGCGTTCCCCGGGGCCGCCATTGTCGGTGCCGCCGGCGGCCAGCGCCGCGTCGTAGAAGCGCCTGACCATCGCTTCGTCCCGGGCCTGGAAGGCGAGGTGGACTTTCGAGATCTGCTGGTTGGGTCCCGGACGGCTGATGTAGAGTTCGTCGGCCTGGAAGGCGTAGTCGGAGTGGTTGCCAGCAGGAAGCTCCAGCGCTTCCAGCACGGCCGAGTAGAACGCGGCCGCCCTGTCGAGGTCGGCGACGTTGAGGTGCACGTGATCGATCAGGCGTCCGGCGTGAAACTGCATGGGCTATCTCCTCGAGCGATGACAAGCCAGGCTTCCGGCCAGCAAAAAGCCGGCCGCCACAGGCGACCGGCTCGCAATCTCGGACGACGGAGGCCTATTCGGCCTTGTCGGCGCTGTCGGAATTGAGCTGGCCGTATTTCTCAACGCCGATCGAATTGAGCAGTTGCAGCTGGCTCTCGAGGAAATCGATGTGTCCTTCCTCGTCGGCCAGCAACTCCTCGAACAGGTTCTTCGAAACGTAATCGCCCAGCGACTCGCAGAGTTCACGCGAGGCCTTGTAGGCCTTGCGGGCGTCATACTCGCCGGCGAGATCGCACTCGAGCACTTCCTTGATGGTCTGGCCGATGCGCAGCGGCGCCACGCGCTGCAGGTTCGGATGGCCTTCGAGGAAGATGATGCGTTCGATCAGCTTGTCGGCGTGGTGCATCTCTTCGATGGATTCGGCACGTTCCTTGGCCGCCAGCTTGGTGTAGCCCCAGTCGGAAAGGATACGAAAATGCACCCAGTACTGGTTCACGGCACCGAGTTCGAGGAACAGAGCCTCGTTAAGCCGCTCGATGACCTGTGCTTCGCCTTTCATTACGATCTCCTTGGCGCTTGCGACGCATGGCCAAAAGCCGCGCATGCACCGGGGGCGCATCGGCGGGTTTTTCGGCCAATTGGAGGTGGTACTCTTCCGTCACCGAGATGATAATGTCCACCACATTCGGCACGCATCCGGCGCATTTGCAGCGCTTGTGCAACTCGCGGTAGACCATGGCCGGCACAATGATCTGCCAGGGATCCTCGCGCAACAGCCCGATGATAACCTGCTTGATCTCCCTGTCGGTGATCACGTTGCACTGGCAGACAAGCATGGGCAGAAAGGCGCGTCGGCTATGGAGGTTGCGGCATAGAGCGCCGCCGAAACCTGATTGTCAATGTCAGATAATGCCGCACGGCGAATCGCGAAACCATCGGCGACCGCAGCCGTATCTATTCCGGCACTTCCCAGGTCTTGCAGATGTCCCTGTCTCCGGTCGGCCTTCTCAACTTCGCCAGCCCCAAGGATCGCCGGTCGCGGCGGCTGGCGTCCGGACTGAGTTATGGCGAGCGGCCGAAACAGCAGCTCGACGTCTACGGTCCACGCACCGCGACGGGACCTGCACCCGTGGTCGTCTACCTCTACGGCGGCGCCTGGAACGAGGGCGACAGACGGGATTTCGCCTTCGTCGGACGCTGGCTTGCCGGGCTCGGCTATCTGGTGATCGTGCCCGACTATAGGGTGCTGCCCGAAGTCGAGTATCCGGTGTTCCTCGAGGATTGCGCCGCGGCCGTGCGCTGGGGGCTGCAGCACGCCGCGGAATATGGCGGCGATCCGACGCGGCTGGCGCTGGCCGGTCACTCCGCCGGCGCCTATAATGCGGTGATGCTGGCGCTCGAGCCGGCCTATGGCGTTGCCGGCACCATCGCCGCGGTGCTGGGTCTTTCGGGGCCTTACGATTTCCACCCGTTCGACGTGCCGATCAGCATCCGCACCTTCAGCGGCGCCGCCGACCCCCTGCTGACGCAGCCGGTCAACCTCGTCACCACGGCCGCGCCGCCAATGTTTCTTGCCAGCGGCGACGACGACACCGTCGTCGGACCGCACAACACCGTGGCGCTGGCGCGGCGGCTGCGCCAGCAGGGCGTTGCGGTGATCGAGCGGCACTTCCCGGGTTTCACCCATCCTTCCACACTGCTCGAACTGGGCAGCCTGCTGAGCCGCCGCTCCAGTCTCGCCGGCGAGGTTTCCGACTTTCTGGCCCGCACTTTGCGGCTGGCGCCGCGGCATCGCGACGCTATGATCGGCGCCGGCGAAGAGGGAGCAGGGCGATGAGAGTGCTGGAGATGCTGATGGCGGGCGCGGCGCTGGCCATTGGCTTCGGTGTAACCCCTGGCTTTGCAAGCGAATTGTTCGACGCCTGTGCCAGCAAGGCGGCGAGCCCGTATGAAGCGGGATACGCCGAAATCGGCGTGGACGGCAGTGTGATGGATACCGCTGCGGCCATCGCTGCCTGCAGCGCCGCGCTGGCCGAAGATCCGAACTCGGTCCCGCTCAAGGCCTGGCTTGGCCGGGCTTATGACGTCAGCGGCGATGCGGCGGCGGCTGCAAGCTATCTGGAGCCGGCGGCGGCGGCCGGCAACGCGCTGGCGCAGACCAGCTTCGGCGATATCCTGATCGTTGGCCAGGGCGTGCCCCAGGACATGGCGCGTGGCTCGGAGCTGTTGAAGCTTGCGGCCGATGCCGGCTTCGCGCCGGCCCAGGACAGCCTCGGGCTCTCCTATGACTATGGCGAAGGGGTCGGACAGGATCACCTGGAGGCCTCGCGCTGGTATCGTCGGGCGGCCGAACAGGGCTTGCCGCGGGCGATGAGCAACCTCGGCTCGATGTATGCCGAGGGGCTGGGCCTCGATCGGGACCTCGTCGCAGCGGCGGCCTGGTATCAGCGCGCCGCCGACAGGGGGGACAGCCGCGGGCAGTACAACCTGGGCAGTTTCTATGAGAGCGGAGCGCTGGGCGAGCCGGATTACGGGCGGGCGGCCGAACTCTACCAGGCGGCAGCCGACCAGAACTACGGGCCGGCGCTGAACGCGCTCGGGTTCCTCAAGCAGAACGGCTACGGCACGGACCTCGACCTCGAGTCGGCGGCAAGGCTCTACCGACAGGCGGCCGACCTGGGCATCGCGCAGGCGCAGGGCAATCTGGCGCTGCTCTACGAGGATGGGCTCGGCGTGGCCCAGGATTATGCGATGGCGCGCCAGCTCTACCGGCAGGCGGCGCAAAGCGGCAATACCGATGCGGCGGCCAATCTGGGCCTACTTTATCTCAATGGCGCCGGCGGCGTGCGCGACCTCGACAAGGCGCTGAGCTTCACTCAGCAGGCCGCCGACCAGGGCAATCCGGTCGGGCTCAACAACCTGGGGCACCTCTACGAGAATGGCCTCGCGGTAACGATGGACACGGCACGGGCGCTCGAACTCTACGAGCATTCCGCTGCCCTCGGGTACCAGGCCGCTGCCGACAACCACAAACGGCTCGAGGCCGCGCTGCAGGCGCCCACCGAGACGCCCTCGGTCAAGAGCTATCCCCCGAGCAAGATCGACAACTGAGGCGGGCCTCAGCCGCGCTCCTTTTCGCGCCGGCTGGCGAGCACGGCGATCGAGGCCGCCACGCGATGGGCCGTCGAGAAGAACTCGCGGTGAATCATGAAGCCGACCGTGATGACGGTGGCCGCGACCGCCAGCCACTCGTTGGCGAACCAGGCAACCATCGGCACGGCGAAATAATAGGCGCGGATGCCGTTGTTGAAGTTCTTGGCCGCGAGGGTATTGAGCCGGGCGATGCCGTCGATCTCATCGGGAGCGACATGCTCGGAATGCTCGATGGCGCCCAGGAGGATACAGAAGTGGTTGAACTGGCGCAGCGCCAGGGTGAAGGCGAAGAAGCTCAAGACGAAGATCGCCAGCGTCGCGAACAGGTGGATCTGCACATCCTGCGCCGTATAGCTGGTTTTCAGCCCCACCGTGGTCAGAGTGTCGGTCAGGGCGGTCAGGTTACCGAAGGCGGTGAACACCGCCAGCACCAGCAGCACCGAGGTCGAGGCGAGAAAGCTCACCGACCCCATCAGGTTGCCGGCTAGAATGGCGTCCATGGGGGTATCGCGCTTCACCGCGTTCGCCACCCAGCGACGCCGCTGCATCGACATGATCACCGACAGCGATGGCCGCTGCCGCTCCAGCAGCGGCACGCCGTAGTTATAGGCGAACCAGCAGATCAGCGGGAAAAGTGTCGCAAACAGTGTCATGGCGCCCGGAGCCCTCGGGGAATCGATGCTCCTTTATAGCGCCGCGGCGCCGCCTGGCGATGTGCTCAGCGTCGGCAAACGCTCAGATGAACGGCGGTGACAGCAGGGAAACGAAGCGCGTGCCCTCGGCCGGGTCGCGTGGTTCCTCGGCCGGCGCCGGCCACTTGCCGTCGAGCACCGCGGCGTCCCGCTCGCTGCGGGTCAGGCGGAACTCGGGGCCGAAAAACGGCTTCTGCCGGTCGTCGCCCGGCGGCAGGTCGTCGCGTGGGGTCAGAATTCCAACAAAGTGCAGCACGTCGTCACTCCTCGTTCGGGTCGGCCCCGCCACCTACAGGGGAAAGCAGCGGGGCCGAATTGCCGCCGGGAAAGGGAGGAGGGAGCCCCGGCGTATGGGAGAAGAATGACAAACCCTATCAGTTTGGTCGAGAATTGAGATGCCAAATCGCGGCAAGGTGGGGGAAGCGATTTGCGTGAGGCTCTGCAGCGACGGAAGGAAAGCAACGTCCATTGATAGAGACGGCCCCCTCCCGGCCTCCCCCATGAAGGGGGAGGTGAAGAGTCGAGCTTGTGGCTGGATCGAGCCTGACGCACCGGCGAGGCACCTCCCCCTTCATGGGGGAGGATGGGAGGTGGGCGTCTGTCGGCAGTCTGATGGCTACAGCGTTCGCGGGTAGCGCATGAAGATCTGCTGAATTTCGTTCAGCACTGCCTCCGACAGCTCGACATCGGCGGCTCCGATGTTGGTCCTCAGTTGTTCCATGTTCGTTGCGCCGATGATCACCGAGGTCATGAACGGTTTGGTGAGGCAGAAGGCGATGGCCATCTGGCAGACGTCGAGGCCGTGCTTTTCGGCCAGCGCGATATAGGCGCGGATCGCCGGCTCGGTGTACTGGTTGTTGCGGTAGGCCGAGCCGGCCACGGCCCCGCGGGTGCCGGCGGGCAACACGCCGCCCAGATACTTGCCGGAGATGGCGCCCGCCGCCAGCGGCGAATAGGCAAGCAGCCCGACATCCTCATGGAAGGCCAGTTCGGCCAGGTCCATGTCGTAGTAGCGGCGCAGGAAGTTGTATTCGTTCTGGATGGTCTGCGCGCGCGGCAGGCCCAGCTCCATCGAGAGCTTCAGGTACTGCATGGTGCCCCAGGCGCTCTCGTTGGAGAGGCCGAAATGGCGAATCTTGCCCTCGCGCACCAACTCGCCCATCACCTGCAGCACTTCGAGCATGTTGGGGAGCACGCTCTGCTTGTCCTGCAGGTAGGGGTTGTAGTCCCACGAACCCTCGAAGTGGTAATGGCCGCGGCGCGGCCAGTGGATCTGGTAGAGGTCGATATGGTCGGTCTGGAGCCGCCGGAGGCTGCCCTCCACCGCCTCGCGCACGCTCGGGCCGTCGATGCCGCGACCGCCCCGCACCCAAGGCCGCCCGCCACCGGCAACTTTCGATGCCAACACAATCTCGTTACGGCGACCGGTCTTGCTGAACCAGTTGCCGATGATTTCCTCAGTCTTGCCATAGGTCGAGGCGTCGGGCGGCACCGCATACATTTCGGCAGTATCGAAGAAGTTGATGCCCTGCTCGATGGCATAATCCATCTGCTGATGGCCCTCGGCCTCGGTGTTCTGCTTGCCCCATGTCATGGTGCCCAGGCAGATTTCCGACACCA
Organism: Devosia sp. A16; assembly: GCF_001402915.1. Lineage (GTDB taxonomy): Bacteria > Pseudomonadota > Alphaproteobacteria > Rhizobiales > Devosiaceae > Devosia_A. Next base: position 1,505,258 of record NZ_CP012945.1, on the reverse strand, counting down.
GGATGTCGGTGCGGCCAAGCGTCTTCATCTTCATAGGAATACCCCTCGCGTTCGGCGCGCACCGTATGGGCCTGGGTCTCCCTAGACAATCCCTCCGTGGGGAGGGAGGGCAAGCCTTCCCCGGAGGTCGGGTGGTTGCGCCGGCAGAGCGGATCGGAGAGATTGTGCACGCACTTTCAAGGATATCGCTCTTGCTCAGATCCCTGCAGCCGCTCGCCGCCCTCGGTCTTGCCATCGCCTGCCTGCTGGTGGGCCCGGCTGCGGCGCAGGACGAGGCGGAGATCGCGAGGATCGGCAAGATGGACGCCAAGGAGCTGGCGGGATTCATCGGCGCCGTCACTCAGTCGGTGGCGCAAGATACGCTGAAACTGCAGCCCGCGGCGCAGCGACGCGATTGCGTCGAGCTGATCCGGGCCGCCAATGCCTTTGCACTGGGCTACGCGCTGCTGGCTGAAGCCGACGCGGCGCTGGCCGGCAAACCCGAGAAGGACGCAGTGGTGCTGAAGACACGCATCGTGCAGTCGCGGGTGATCACCTTCGCGGCGCGGGTGCGGGCCGATGAGTGGCTGAGCCGAATCTGCGTCAATTTCGCCATGCCGGCCGACAAGGCCGCCGATGCGCGCTACGCCACGCCGGCGAAGCTCAAGACCGACGAGTTCACCCAGGCGGTGATCGAAGCGCGCCAGGCGGCGGATGCGAACCTGACCATCGCGGTAGCGGCCGGTATCAGCAAGAAGTGCCCCGAGGTGATCGCGGCGATCCAGTCGATCCAGCTGTTCGTGCCGTATCTCGAAAAGCTCTCCAAGGATGTGGCGAAGCGGCCGGAGGCCCTTGGCCCCAGGGCCAGCCGCCGCGGGCTGGAAGTGGCGCGCGGCCAGCTGATCAACGCCGGCAACAAGCTCTATCGCGAACTCGGCGTCGGCTGTCGCGCGGCGCCGCCGGCGGCGGCCGAGGCCCCGGAAGACGGGGCGCCGCCTCCCGCCCAGTGAGGGGCGGCGGAGCGCGGGTCAAAAAACTGTCACGCGGCGCGCTTTTTGCCTTGAGGTGGCGGAGATCACCCCCTATATACGCCCTGCGTCGACGGCGATGGCCGCACAAAAAGGCGCAAAAAGCCAAGGCTTTGATATCTGACGCGGGGTGGAGCAGCCCGGTAGCTCGTCAGGCTCATAACCTGAAGGTCACAGGTTCAAATCCTGTCCCCGCAACCAAAGCTTGGTTCTGGAAAGCCCCGCGAAAGCGGGGCTTTTCGTTTCCGGGCCTTTCTCCCGTAAGGGCCTGCGCTGTCACTTGCGCGCCAGCAGCACCTTGAAGCTGCGGTTCTCGGCCAGCAGCGAGACCTCGGAGAAGGCGGTGCGCAGGGTGCGCTCGTAGGGAAGGTGGCGGTTGGCGACGCAGACGAGGCGGCCGCCGCCGCGCAGCGCCTCGGCCGCGACCGTCAGGAAGGCGACGCCCAGATCGATGTCCTGCTCGCCTTCCTTATGGAACGGCGGGTTGGTGACGACCCAGTCATATTTGCCGCGGCCGATGCCCGCCCGTACGTCGGACCAGTGGTAGCCGACCGAGCGTCCGAATGGCGCGAGGTTTACCTCGGCGAGGTCGAGGGCGAGCTTTTCGGCTTCGAACAGGTCGAGCTGCCGGATGCGGTCGTAGCGCTGCAACAGCGAGGCGGCGAGAAAACCCCAGCCGGCGCCAAGATCGGCGACCGCACCGTCTATGCCGGGCGGCAGGCTGTCGAGGAGAAACTGCGAGCCCGGGTCGATGCGATTCCAGCTGAAGACCCCGGGGCGCGAGACGAACGGGGTGCCGGCGATCGGCTGCGGATCGGCCAGCGACAGCCATTCCCGCCATTGCGGATGATCGGCTCCGGCAGGTCCGCGCCGCAGCCAGAAGACCCGGCACTTGGCCTTCGAGAGCTGGCCTTCGATCGCAGCGATCGCGGCGATCGCCCTCTCATAGGTTGCGGCGCCGATAGTGTTCTGCCCGGCGCAGACCAGCGTGCCGCCGGGCGCCAGGTGGCGGTAGGCGCGCGCCAGGTTGGCGTAGTTCTCCTGCCGATGCGGGGTGAGCACGCAGAGCCCGACGTCATAGCTGCCCTCGAGATGGGCTGTGACCGGCAGGCCGCCGGCCTCGAGGCGCTCATAGGCGGGACGATAGGTCTGCTCGGCGACCAGTTGGGCGCCGAAGCTGTGACGCAGGACCGGGCTGAAATCGCCGCGCAGCAGGAAGGCCGGCCGCGCCTCGAGCAGTCCTTCCTCGAAGGGCAGGGCAATCACGTCGTAGACCGTCTGCGGCATTGGCAATCCTTGCAGCTGGCGTAGGCGCCCGGTGGCGCTTCGACCTCCGTGCTATTGAGCGAAACCGCTGCGGAGGAGCAAGGGGGCGAGGGGGAGCGCCGCAGAAAGAAGAACCCCGCCGACTCGAAAGTCGTGCGGGGTTCGTAATGCGACCCTGCCGCAGTGAGGGGCGGCGCCGTCGCTGGACAGACTGCCTTACTTCACGAAGCCGGCAGTCTTGCAGGCATCGAGCGTGATAGTGGCCAGGTCGATCTTGGTCGTCCCCTGGTCGATTTCGGCCGGAGTGTCCGGCTCGTCGCTCGACTCGTTGCTTTCGCTGGTTTCAGTGGTCGGGGTTTCGTCGGTGCTGGTGGCACCGTCTGCCTTGGCGGCTTCAGCCGCCAGCGTATTGCACTGCTCCTGCACCTTCGGCAGATCCTCGGCCGAAATCTCCACACCGTTGATCGAGGACTGCGCAATGGCACCCGATGCCAGCATGGCGACGGTCAGGGCAGCTGCGGAAACGAGGCTGCGGATCATCATCGTTGGTCTCCACTCTTGTTCTCGTTGAGGCTTGCCGGGCCTGGCGATCAAACGTGAGAGCACCGAAATGGTTGCCGCATACGCTGGCGCAACTCAAACAGCGCCGCGCTCAGCCCATGGCTGAAGCGGCGGCTTCCAGCCACAGCGCGACGGCCACCGCGCCGGGGTCGGGGTGGCCGATGGCGCGCTCGCCGATATAGCTGGAGCGGCCGCGGCGCGGCTGCATGGCGGCGGTCGCCGCGGCGCCGGCACGGGCGGCGGCGGCGGCCGAACGCAACTGCCCGGCGATGCTGCCGCCAGTCATCGCTGCCGCGGCCGGGAGCAGCGCGTCGAGCATGGTGCGGTCACCGGCGTCGGCACCGCCCAATCGCCTGATGGCGTCGGCCCCGGCGGCGAATGTGGCCGCCAGCGTGGCCCGGTCGGCGGTCGACTGTGCGGCAGCGATGGCGAAGGCAGCGTAAAGCGGGCCGGACGTGCCGCCGATGCTCTTGCGCAGGGCGAGCCCGATCTCGCGCAGCACGGCATCGAGCGGGCGGCCGGTCCAGCCCGGCGCGCGCGCAAGCAGCGCATTGGCGCCATTGGCAAGCGAATGGCCGATATCGCCATCGCCGACGATGCGGTCCATCTCCGTCAGCTCGGCTTCGGCGGCGATGATGGCGCGGCAGGCCGAGGTGAGCACGGCGACCAGTTCTGCCGGGGTGGCGGGGCCGGTACCGGCGGTGGTGTCGTTGTCGATGGCCGGCGCGGGCAGGGTGGTCTTCCCGGCCTGCGGCAGCTGGCCATGGGTGCCGGGCCAGGCCGGTGCGGCGGTGGGCGCGTCGAGCGCCGCCAGCAGTGCCGCGTCGGTGCGCAGCAGGCTGAGCGAGATGCCGGTCATCTCGATGGCCGTGAGGAAGGTGCCGCAATAGCCACGGTCGACGACGATGCCTTGCGCCTCCAGCACAGCGAGGGCGTCGCGGGCGACGATGCTCATTTCCATTTGCGCGGTGCCGCCCAGATTGTTGATCAGGAGGGCGACATGATCGCCGCGCTGCAGGCCGCGGTCGGCGAGGATGGTGCCGATCAGGGTTTCGACCACCTGGCGGGCGGGCTGCATGACGACGCGCTGGACTCCGGCCTCGCCGTGGATGCCCAGGCCCAGCTCCATCTCGTCGTCGCCAAGCGCGAAGTTGGGTTTTCCGGCGGCGGGCACCGTGCAGGGCGAGAGGGCGACGCCCATCGAAGCGACGGCGCCGATGGCGGCGAGCGCGCGGGCCTTGACCTCGCTCAGCGGCAGGCCGGCTTGGGCAGCGGCGCCCGCAACCTTGTGAACCAACACCGTGCCGGCAATGCCGCGACGCCCCGCGGTCCGCTCGGCCTTGCCCAGCGCCGCGTCGTCATCGACGATCACCAGTTCGACCGGAATGCCGTCGGCGCGCGCCATCTGAGCGGCGAGGCCGAAGTTCAGCCGGTCGCCGGTATAGTTCTTGACGATGACCAGGACGCCGGACGGCGTGCCGACGGCGCGGAGCGCCGCATAGACCGCATCGGTCGAAGGCGAGGCGAAAACGTCGCCGCTGACCGCAGCGGTCAGCATGCCCTCGCCGACATAGCCGGCATGGGCCGGCTCGTGTCCGGCGCCGCCGCCGGTGACGATGGCCACCTTGCCGGACTTGCGAAACGCCTCGAGGTCGGATCGCACCAGGATGTTCTCATCGCCGAGCAGCGCCAGCCCGGGATGGAGCATGGCGAGGCCCTCGAGCGACTGGCGAACCAGTGAGGGGATATCGTTGATGAGTTTCTTCATGTTCTCTCCTCCCGGGCGCCGCGACGCGGCGGCGCCGATTCATGCACACGGTCCGCAGGATGGATGCACGATCGGCAGGCGGGAAGGAAGGCTTGAGTCTCAGGCGGCGGCCTGCCGGCGCTCCAGCGGGTAGCGGTCGGCCTCATAGAGGCTGCGGATGGCGTTGCCGTCGAAACGTCGGCCATTGACCTCGAGGAACGAGCCGACCAGCCAGGCCGCGGGCCGATCTTCCATCATGAACTGGATCGCCTCGGCAGCAGTCTTGAAGCGGCGATACTGCTCGCGCGGCGTCTTGGCGTAGCGGCGACTGGGATAGAGCTCGGCGGGGGCGGTGTAGTTGAAGTTGTCCACGTGGCATCCTTTCGGGAACTGCAGCAAATGAAAATCACCCGGGCTGCCTTTGACGGCCTGGGCGGATGTCGGAAGTCGGGGAACAGAGGATCGGCACTAAGCCCGATCGGCGGCCAGAACAGGGCCGCGGCGTGTAGAGCTCTATATGGGGACGAAATGCGCCAATACCAAGGAGGAGCGGCGGTCGGGCGGACCCGCTACCGCCGGTGCGGGCTGGGGGGCAGCCCGCACCGGCGGCGTGCCTGGTCTAGAACGTAACGGCGCGCAGCCGGGCGTTGTGAATGTGGGTTTCCATCGCGAGCACCGCCCGGGCGCGGTCGCGCGCCAGCAGCGCATCGATGATGTCGAGGTGGTCGGCCAGCGCCGGGGCGAGCACCACCGGGTTGAGCCGGATGCGGTCGAGCTGGATCATCCGCACGCGGATGGCGTTGATCGAATAGGCCTGGATCAGGATCTCGTTGCCGGTGGCGCCGATCAGGAAGTCGTGGAAGTCGGAATCGATCTTCTGCGCCTCGTCGAGCAGGGCGCCGCTGATGCCGCCGCTGCTGGCGCGTTCGAGGATCGAGGCGTGCAGGGCGCGCTGCTGCTGCAATGCCGCGTCGCTCACGTGCTCGATGGCGTAGATGGTGGCCTCACGCTCGTAGGCCAGGCGCATCTGGTAGGATTCGCGGATCATCCTCAGATCGACGGTGGTGATCTGGATGCCGCGCTGCGGCAGCACCGCCAGCAGGCTCTCCGCCTCGAGCCGCGGCAGCAGTTCGCGCAGGGCGCCCAGCGAGATGCCGAGCTTGGAAACCAGATCGCGCTGCGACAGGTTCTGGCCGGGCTGGATCTGGCCGGCCAGCAGCAGCCGCTGGAAGCGCTGGTAGGCAGTCTGGCGGTTGAGCGTGTTGTCGGCGCCGGCCGTGGTCCGCGGTCGGCGCGCCGGGCGCCGGGTCGGGGCGGTCAGGGCCTTGGTCGACATACGCGCTTGCCTCCTTCACGCTTGCCTGAGGGTTAACTCAAACCTCTTCGCCTGGGAAATGGAATTGGCTGCGGCGGAAACTGTCGAGCAGCGCGGCGATGCCGGCTGCCGGCAGCGGCAGCAGCGGCTCGAGCGGCCGCAACCAGGCCGCGTCGCCGCTGATCTGCGCTTTCACCGCCTTCAAGGCAATGATGCCGCCATGCTCGTCGACGGCCACGATACGCTGGGCGGCGCGGTCACGCAGACCCTGGGCCTCGGGGCCGGTGGGGTCGGCAAAGAAGCGGCAGAGCTCGACGGCGTTGACGTTGGGCAGGCCGCCGATCATGCCGGCGCCGCCGGCGGCCAGCAGGTCCGGCAGCACGCGGTCGTCGCCGGTGAAGATCCTGAGCTCGGGGAAGGTCTGCGCCAGCATCAGCGTATGGGCGCGATCGCCGGTCGAATCCTTGATGCCGACGAGGCGCCGGCCATGGCGGGCGATGAGCCGTTGCACCAGCTCGACGCCGTAACCGACCTTGGTCATGGCGGGGATGTGGTAAAGCACGACATCGAGCGGGAACGTCCCGCCGAAGCGATTGGCGGAGGCCTCGAAGAAAGCCGCGATGCCGTCCTGGCTGGCGGCGCCATAGTAGAAGGGCGGCGCGATCAGCACGGCGCGGCAACCCAGATCGGCCGCCGCGGCGATGGTGGCCACCGCATCGTCGAGCGCCGGGCTCATCGAGGCCGGAATCAGCCGGTCCATCGGAGCACCCGCCTGCTGCAGCGCCGCCAGCGCCGCCCGCTTCTCGCGCACCGAAAACGACGCGCCCTCGCCGGTCGAGCCGAACGGCGAAACGAAGCTGCAGCCGGCGGCGAACAGCCAGTCGAGATGCGACTTAAGTCGCGCAACGTCGATGCTTCCAGTGTCGGAAACCGGGGTCAAGGAGGCGGCGACGATCCCCCAAGAGCCCTGGAAATGCCGGCATCAGAGGCGGTGTCGAGTTCTTGTGTCACTGATACAATCACCAGATGGAGTAGTCGTTCAATCTATGTGTTTACACGTGCCGGATTCTGTTGCAAGGTCAATCCGTCGGCGGGGCGTCACGGCGGGCAAACGCCGTCGCCCCGGCGACTAAGACGTGCAGGCTGGGAGGGCGCCGTTGGCCGAACTGCAACTTCAGAACGTTTCCAGGACCTATGGAACGTTCGAGGCGGTAAAGGATGTGTCGCTGGCGATCGGGGACGGCGAGTTCGCGGTGTTCGTCGGCCCATCGGGCTGCGGCAAGTCGACCCTGCTCCGGCTGATCGCCGGGCTCGACCCGGTCAGCGCCGGCACGATCGCCATCGGTAGCGCCGACATGACGGCGCGGCAGGCCGGCGAGCGGCCGGTCGCCATGGTGTTCCAGTCCTACGCGCTCTACCCGCACATGAGCGTGTTCGAGAATATCGCCTTTCCACTGCAGATGGAGAAGCGCTCCAAGGCCGAGATCCGCGATGAGGTGGCCAGGGCCGCGGCGACGGTGCAGTTGACGAGCCGGCTGCAGGACAAGCCGGCCAAGCTCTCGGGCGGGCAGCGGCAGCGCGTCGCCATCGCCCGCGCCATCGTGCGCAAACCCGAAATCTTCCTCATGGACGAGCCGCTGTCGAACCTCGATGCGGCGCTGCGGATGGAGATGCGCTCGGAGCTGACCCAGCTGCACAAGCGGCTCGGCTCCACCATGGTCTACGTGACGCATGACCAGCTCGAGGCCATGACCATGGCCGACCGCATCGTGGTGCTGAACGCCGGCAGGGTCGAGCAGGTCGGCAGGCCGATGGAGCTCTATCACCGGCCGGCCAACCTGTTCGTCGCCGGCTTTATCGGCAGCCCGCCGATGAATTTCCTCGCGGCCAAGGTTGCGGGACTGGAGGGCAACGAGGTGCTGCTCGATGTGCCCGAGGTCGGGCAGGTGGCGCTGCGCGGCGAGGTGTCGGCCTTCACCATCGGAGGTGCGGCGACGATCGGCATCCGTCCCGAAGCGATCACCACGGCGGCGCCGGCCCAGCCGGCACTGGCGCTCAGGGTCGCGCCGCGTTCCGTGGAGCGGCTGGGGCTCCACACCATCGTGCACGGCGAACTCGGGGGGCGGCGGCTGACCGCTTTGTTCAATGGCGATCCGGCGATAGCAGCCGACGCACCGCTCGGCGCGCACGTGCCGCTCAGCCAGATCCATCTGTTCGATGCCGCGGGCGAGGCCCGGAGCCGCCACGACTGACGTTTTCATCGCCCGCGCCGGAGGAGGGGACCATGCCTCCGGTTGTGGGCTCATCAGGGAGTAACGAGATGAATTTCACCTCCAACCGCCGGCAGTTCCTGTTCGGCGCCGCCGCCAGCAGCCTCGCCATCGCCGCCGCCGGCGGCATCGGCCAGGCCTTCGCCCAAGAGCAGCAGCTGGTGTTCTGGTCGCAACTGGCGGGCAGCAAGAAGGCAGCGGGCGAAGCGCTCGAGGCGGCCTTCAAGGCGGCGCACCCGGAGATCGCGCTCAACTCGAGCCTGTTCGCCGAGCCGAGCCAGCTCAACGAGAAGATCCTCACGGCGATCAACGGCAATACCGCACCGGACCTGTTCATCCAGCACTGGGACTACACGCTCACCTATTCGACCGGCGACAAGCTGGCCGATCTGAAGACCGGCCTCGCCAATGTGGACTTCGGGGCGCTCGACGGCTCGCTCCTCGCCTATGGCAATATCGGCGGGCAGCAGGTGTCGGTGCCGCTTTACGGCACCTCGCGCGGCCTCGGCGTCAACCGCAAATACGTCACCGAAGCCGGGCTCGATGCGGACAAGGGACCGCAGAACTGGGCCGAGCTGCGGGAATGGGCCAAGGCGCTGACCAGACGGCAGGAGAGCGGCCTGCTGGAAGTCGCGGGTCTCAGCCTGTTCCACAACGATCTCGAAACCTGGGAAATCTTCACCCTTGTGCTGCAGGGGGCCGGCGGCACGCTGTTCAACGACGACCTGACGGCGCCGGCCTTCGGCGGCGCCGAAGGGCTCGCCGCGCTCAACTTCATGTTCGAGCTGCTGCACACCGACAAGGTCACCGATCTCGGCTTCGGCCTCGGGCCTGGCGGCTCGGCCAGCCCGTTCAACCAGGGCCGGGCGGCGATGATCATTGCCGGCAACTACTCGACCAATAATGCGCTCAAAGCCGGCATCGAGTTCGACGTGCTGCCGATCCCGACCGAGAAGGGCGGTTTCACCTCGCTGGTCGACCCGTTCAGCTTCGCGGTGACCAAGGCGTCGCCGAACCAGGCTGCCGCGCTGAGCTTCGTCGAATTCGCGCTGACGCAGGAACAGCAGGTGGCCTTCGCGCTCGCTTCCAAGAACGTGCCGGTGCTCAAGGCGGCGCAGCAGGATCCGGCGGTGCAGGCCGATCCGTTCCTCGCCAAATTCGTCAAGACGGCGAGCTATGCCCCGGCCAAGGCGGCTGCCATTCCGGCCTTCTCGCGCATGGTGACGATCATCGCCCGCGCCGTGCAGGAGACGCTGTTCAAGCGCGTCACCGCGGAGGAAGCGCTGAAGGCCGCCGAGGCCGAGGTCGTCGCGGTGCTGGGCCGCTAAGCCCATGGCGCTCCAATCAAGCACAGCTCCGGCACGACGGCCGCAAAGCTTCACGCAGAACTGGAGCGCCTATGCCTTCCTGACGCCGGCCCTGATCATCCTGTTCCTGTCGCTGCTGCTGCCGGCAGCAGCGACAGTGGTGATGAGCCTCACCGACATCTCGTTTTTGAGGCCGACCAGTTTCGTCTGGTTCGACAATTACATCAAACTGGTGTCGGACAGCCGCTTCCGGCAGGCGGTGGGCAACACCGCCTACTACACCGTCGGCGTGACGCTGCCGACCATGGCGCTGGGGCTGCTGGCGGCGGTGGCGCTCAACGGCAAGCTGCGCGGCCGGATCGTCTTCCGCACCATCTTCTACCTGCCGGTGCTCACCTCCCTGATCGCCGCGGCGGTGGTGTGGATGTATGTCTACGAGCCCTATTCGGGGCCGATCAACGGCACGCTGGCGCAGCTTGGGCTGCCGCCGCAGCCCTGGCTGCAGAGCCCCAACCTCGCCATGACCTCGCTGATCGTCATGGCGATCTGGCGCGATTTCGGCACCGCGATGATCATCTACCTCGCCGGCCTGCAGGATATCCCCAAGGATATCTACGAGGCGGCGCGGCTCGACGGGGCCAAGACCAAGGACATCTTTTTCCGCATCACCGTGCCGATGCTCAGCAACGTCACCTTCTACCTGATGATCATCCTGATCGTGCAGACCTTCCAGGTGTTCGGCGCGATCTATGTGATGACCAATGGCGGGCCGCTCGGCTCCACCGAAACCATCGTGTTCCAGATGTACCAGACCGCCTTCGGCTATACCGAGTTCGGCTATGCGGCGGCGATGTCGACCGTGCTGTTCCTCGCCATCCTGCTGTTCTCGCTCATCGGCACCAAGCTCATGCGCCGGGGGGAGTCATGAGCGATATCGCACAGGCTTCCGCTCCGGCCGTTCCGGCCGTGTCGTTCCGGCAACGCTGGTGGCCGCTGGCCGAGCGGGCGATCGGCTATGGCCTCCTGATCTTTGCGGCGCTGGCGACGATCACGCCGTTCCTGTGGATGGTGTCGACCTCGTTCAAGACCGATGCCGAGACCTTCCAGTTCCCGCCCAACTTCATCCCCAACAGCCTCGTCTGGCAGAACTATATCGACGCCATTGCCGGGCCCGATACCGGGCGGCAGCTGATCAACAGCCTGATCTTCGCGCTCGGCTCGACCGCCTCCAACATGGTGTTCTGCGCGCTGGCCGGCTACGCGCTGGCGCGCATGCAGTTCAAGGGCAAGAACCTGATCTTCGCGCTGGTGGTCGGCCTGTTGATGGTGCCGGCGCAGAGCCAGATCGTGCCAGTGTTCCTGATCGTGCAGCGCATCCCGTTCGCCGGCGGCAATGACTGGCTGGGCAATGGCGGCACGGGGCTGCTCAACACCTATTGGGGAATGATCCTGCCCACGGCGGCGACGCCGTTCGGCATCTTCATGATGCGCCAGTTCTTCTCGCGCATCCCGGTCGAGTACGAGGAATCGGCGCGGCTCGATGGCGCCAAGACCTTCACCATCTTCTGGCGCATCCTGCTGCCGCTGGCGCGCCCGGCCATGGCAGTGCTCGGGGTACTGAGCTTCCAGAGCGCCTGGAACGATTTCATCTGGCCGTTGATCCTCACCTCGCAGCGCGAGATGGCGACGCTGCAGATCGGCCTGCAACTGCTGCAGAGCGGGCCCGATGCGCGCTGGAACGTGGTGATGGCGATGGCGACGCTCATCACCCTGCCCATCATCATCGTGTTCCTGTTCGCGCAGCGCTACGTCATCGACGGCGCGGTCACCAGCGGCGTCAAGGGCTGACGCGTCCCACCCGATTGTTGCGACCCGACCCCTCAGGGGCCTGACGGAGATTGACCATGACCCAGCACCTCGAAATCCACCGCAGGGAGGGCGAATTCGTCGCCTGGCCGGCCAATTACGGCATGTGGATCTGGGGCGACGAAGTGGTGGTCGTGTTCTCGCAAGGGTTTCGCGGAGAACAGGAGAGCCTGCATGCCCGCGACAAGACCCGGCCGTTCATCGGCCGGCAGGCGCGCAGCTTCGATGGCGGGCTGACCTGGCAGGACGAGTTGTTCACCGGCACCATCCCCGGCGGCAGCTCGCTGTCGGGCGACGAGCACGTGGTCGAGGCCCTGCAGAGCCAACCCAATATCGTGGTCGAACGCGATATCCCGGTGCTCGACCAGCCGATAGATTTCACCGATCCCGAAACCATCGTGATGTGCGCCCGCACCGGGCTCGATCGCGGTTCGATCAGCTGGTTCTACGTCAGCCGCGATCGGGCGAAGAGCTGGCAGGGGCCGTACCGGCTCGGCGATTTCGGCCTGCCGGGGGTTTCGGCCCGCACCGATATCGTGCCGCTCGGCCGGCATGATGCGCTGTTCCTGCTCACGGCAGTGAAGGCCAATGGCGACGAGGGCCGGATCTTTGCGGCGCGGACCCGTGACGGCGGCAAGAGCTTCAGCTTCGAGAGCTTCGTTGGCGAGGAGCCGGAAGGCTTCGCCATCATGCCGGCCTCGCTGCGGCTGCCAGGCGGCGATATCCTCACGTTCGTGCGCTGCGCGGCGCCGCGCGGTCCCGAGCGGAGGGCGTGGATCGACCTCTATCGCTCGAGCGACGAAGGCCGGAGCTGGCGGCATGTCGGCACGCCCGTGCCGCAGGTCGGCCATAACGGCAATCCACCGACCATCAACCGGCTCGCCGACGGGCGGCTGGTGCTGGTCTACGGCTATCGCGATGCGCCCTATGGCATGCGCGCCCGGGTCAGCAGCGACGAGGGGATGAGCTGGAGCGAGGACATCGTGCTGCGCGACGATGGCGGGGTGGCGGATCTCGGTTACCCGCGCACGGTGCTGCGCGCGGATGGGAAGCTCTTGACGGCGTATTACTACAATTACGGGGCGGATACCGACCGCTTCATCGGAGCGACGCTGTTCTCGGTGTAGTTCCGCCTTGTCTGCAGCCGGTGTGCTTGGCGCCCCTCACCCTAACCCTCTCCCCAGAGGGGCGAGGGGACGCACTTTGCGCGGGCCGTGCCACACCGCGGGGTGAGGGGCGCCAAGCGCTCTATGGCATGAGGCCAGTCAGCGATCCGGAATCGCCGCCACCAGCCGTTCGGTGATGATGTCGGGCGCGGTGATGGCAGAGCCGCAGACGACGGCGAAGGCGCCGCGCTCGAACGAGGCGGCGACGTGTTCGGGGGTCCAGATGCCGCCTTCGACCACCAGTGGAACATCGAGGGCGGCGACGATCTCGGACACCAGGTCGAAAGGCGGGCGGGCCTGCCCCTCAGTCTGCGTCGTATGGCCGACCATGGTGGTGGCGACGAGGTCGGCGCCCTCGGCGGCGGCCCGCCGCGCTTCGTCGAGCGTGGCGATATCTGCCATCACCAGCTTGCCGAGCCGATGAGTTGTGGCGGCGATTTCGGCAAAGCTCTCGCCCGGCCGGGTGCCGGAGGTCGCCTGGATGGCGATGATGTCGGCGCCGGCGGCGGCGAGCGCCTCCGCGTCGGCGCTCGAGGTGGTGATGTAGTTGTCAAAACCCTCGCGGGTGTCCTTGACGATGCCGATGATCGGCAGGCCGGTGCGCGGGCGCAGCAGGCCGACGACCTCGGCGCCGTTGAGGCGAAAGCCGCCGGCGCCGCCGAGCTCGGCCGCCTCGGCGAGCAGCGCCAGGATATCGGGGCGCTGGCGCAACGGGCTGAGCGGGTTCATCGCCTGCGAGGAAACGATCAGCTGGCGCTCGAGGCGCTGGAGCAGGGCAGTGGTCACGAGAGGTCCCCGGCGATGGTGAAGTCGACTTCGAAGCTGCGGTGCCAGGGGAAGCGGACGGCGGTGATGCCGAGCTCGTTCCGCCCGGTCAGGCGCTTCAGGCTGGCGTCGAGGGTGGCGCCGATGGAGGCTTCGGCCGCCGCTTCTTCAGCGCGGTCGGCGAAGGTGTAGACGCCGGCGTTCAGCGGCCGGCGGGCATCGGTCATATAGGCGAAGTCCTCGATCAACCGGTGCAGCAGCACCCGCCGCGCGGCAGGCGCGTCGAAGGTGCCGGCGGCCCGGCCGATCTGGATCGCCGCGGCGGCGGCGACCACCGAGCCCAGCGCATTGCCGGCGGTGTTCCAGCCGCCATAGGCGACGAGCTCAAGCAGAATGCCGCGGCGGTGCAATTCCTCGATCAAGAGCGGATCGGCGCCGTTGGAATAGCGGAGATCAGCGAGCGCCACCTCGCGGCCGGCGGCCAGCAGGCGGGCGATGAGGTCGGCGCTCTTGTTAGCCGCGATGGCATCGTCAGCATCGAAGATCGACTGGGCGTCGGACTTCTCGACCACCATGCCGCAATGGTCGCGACGCCTCGGATCCGGCGCATGGACGACGAGGGCCATGGCCTCGGGGGCGGTGACGGTCACCGACCCCGAGGCGCGGAGCTGGCGGTCGACCGCCTCATGCATGGGGCTGTTCTCGTATTTGGCGATACGCTGCATGCCCGGTGGATCGGCGCATTCGACGGTAAAGCGGGGGGTGACGCCGAAGTGGGCGCCGAGCTGACGCGCGACCAGCACCGCGGCCACCTCGTCGGCGCCGGGATACATCAGCACCTCGCCTGATATCGGCAGCACGTGGCTCCAGTGCTGTAGCCAGACCTGCTCGACCGAGCCGGCCGAGTGTTCGGCGGTATCGTCGGCGGTGATCAGCAGCGGGTCGATGGCGCCTTCGGACGCGAGCGCGATGGCTTCGAGATTGACGTGATGGTTGCGCAGCCGCCGGCGCTCGAAATCGGCGACGATCGCGCCGGGCAGCGCAGCGCGCAGCGCGGCGAGCGCCTCGGCATTGCCGGCATGGCTGGCGCCAAGGGTTTCGAGCAGGTCGCGATGGTGCAGCGCGCCGAGCTTATGCAGCTCCATGCCGTGCCGGGCCCAGTAATCGGGCTCTTCCTGCGGGTTGTAGGAGTTGGAGGCGCGCATCACCAGCGACACGGCGCAGAGCGGCAGCGCCGGATGCGCAGCGTGGAGGCGGCGCAGCACATCGAGCCGGTTGAGGGCGCTGAGCGTCGTATCGGCGGTGGTGCGTGCGGCGATCAGGCCGCCATAGCAGAGCATGTCGAGCGAGGCGATCACCGCATCGGTCGTCGGCGCCGTGCTCTCGAGCCAGCGGCCGAGGCAGTCGGCATCGCCGGGCTGGCGCAGCCGGGGCAGCAGTTCCGCCGGCGGCAGCACCAGCGTGGCGCCGGCAATGGCGGCGACACCGGCAGGCAGGCCGATATTGACCGGGCGCTCATCGAGGGGAAGGAAAGCGAGCGAAAGGGCACGTGTGGACGTCAATTCGTATGGTCTCGGCTCGTGCGGAAAATGACGAAATCGTAGGAGTAGCGGTCGGCGCGGTAGACGCTCTCGGCGTATTCGATGCGCTGGTTCCTCGCGTCATAGGCGACGCGCAGCACTTTGAAGGCCGGCGAGAATTCCGGGACGCCGAGGAGTTTTGCCAAGGGTGGATCGAGCACCGTGGCGTGGATCGACTGTTCGGCCTTCTCGATCTTCAGGTGATAGGTCTCGGTGAGCATCTGGTAGAGCGAGCCGGTGATGCCGCGCGCCGCGAGACCGGGCGCGAGCTTGGCCGGCACATAGGTGTTCTCGATGCACATCGGCTCGCCGTCGGCGGTGCGGACGCGCGAGATATGGGCAACCAGATCGCGCGGGCTGAGCGCGAGCCGGGCGCCGATCTCGGCGCCGGCGGCGATTTCCTCGACCACCGTATCGAGCGAACCGGGGACGAGCCCGCGCGAGCGCATGTCCTGGGTGAACGAGGTCAGCTCCACCGATTTGGCGATACGCGGTTCGGAGACGAAAGTGCCCGCACCCTGGGTACGGTAGACGCGTCCCTCATAGCCGAGCTGATCGAGGGCGCGGCGCACCGTCAGCCGGGTGACACCGAAGGTCTCGGCGAGGTCGCGCTCGGTGGGGAGCTTTTCGTGCGGCTTCAGCTCGCCCTCGATCAGGCCGAGCAGATAGCTCCGCAACTGGGCGCCCTTGGTGCCCGCTCGGCCGTTTCCAGCGGTCTCAGCCATGAATCGGGGTCCTCCCACTCGCGCGCATGAAAGCACGGCTTCTCGTCGACCGGCAAGAGAGTGGTATACTCCAATTGCACGCTTGTCTGCTCATTTCAGCGCGAATGTGACGCCATGTTGACGGGCTTCGAAAAATTGGGCTACACCATTTAGCGGCATATAGCCAAGGGAGACTTCAGGATGGAGCGGAAAGCTCAAGCTCGTGCGGCGCATGCCGCGATGTCGACCGCGCTGGGCGCGGTCATGCTGCTGGGTGGGGCGCTGGGCGCCCAGGCGCAGGACAAGACCGAGATCACCTTCTCGTATCTGTGGGGCGGCGCCGAGGGCGCGGCGCTCGAGCAGATCATCACCGATTTCAACGCCAGCCAGGACAAGATCGTGGTCAAGGGCGTGTCGAGCCCCGACATGACCAAGCAGCTGGCGTCGATGTCGAGCGCCAAGGGCGCCTTCGACGTCTCCGACAACTTCGCCTCCAACATCGCGTCGTGGGCGAACCAGGGCATCCTGCTGCCGCTCGACGAATTCGCGCTCGATACCTCGGATTTCCCCGAGAGCATCATGAAGCAGCTGGTGGTCGACGGCGTGCTCTATTCGGTGCCGATCGCGACCCACAACTTCCAGCTGGTCTACAACAAGAAGCTGCTCGACGAAGCCGGCGTCACCCCGCCGACCTCGATGGCCGAGCTCGCCGACGCCATCAAGAAGCTCACCAAGGTGGATGCCGAGGGCAATGTCACCCAGCTGGGCCTCGGGCTCACCGACATCTCGGCTGGTTTGAAGACGCTGGGCTATGCGCATGGCGGCGACTGGAACCGCGACGGCAAGCCCACCCCGACCGATCCGGGGTTCGTCGAGGGCGTGAAGTTCTACTACGACAACGTGGTGGCGCCGGTGACCCCCGCGGCCTACAACAAGTTCGTCGCTGGCTTCGGCCCCTACATGTCGGACCAGGACTCGTTCAAGCAGGGCAAGATTGCCATGGTGTTCGAGGGTGAATGGCGCGCCAAGTTCAACACCGAAGCCGGGATGGACTGGGGCGTGGTGCAGGTGCCGGGCAAGACCCCGGAACTGAACGGCTCGACCTGGGCGGACGTGTCGACCATCTTCATTCCGACCAATACCGGCAACAAGGAAGCGGCGGCTGAGTTCGTCAAATACCTGATCAGCCCGCCGGCGATGGAAAAGTTCAGCCACGTGCTGGCCAACCTGCCGGGCCGCCTGTCGCTGGTCGACAGCGCCACCTATGACGACCTGCCGAACTTCAAGGTCTGGCTCGACGCGTTGAAGAACCCCAACACGCACGGCCTGCCGCCGGCGCTGTACATGGCCGAATACAATGCCGACCTCGCGTCCGCATTCGACTCGGTGCTGCAGGGCGCCCAGACTCCGGAAGCGGCGCTGCAGGCCGTTGCCGACCGTACCGGCTCGTACTCGCAGTAAGCTGTTGCAGAGCGCGCGTCCCAGACAGAGCGAACCGACCGGCCGGGCCCTTCTCAAGGGCCTGGCCTTCGCCTCGCCGTTCATCATCGGCTTCCTGGTGCTCTACCTGTGGCCGATCCTCGCTTCCGGCTATTACAGCCTCACCGATTTCAGCCTGTTCAAGGCGCCCAAATGGGTCGGGCTCGCCAATTACGAGCGGATGATCTCGGACGCCAAGTTCTGGAAGAGCCTCTACAACACGCTGTTCTTCACCTTTGTCGGCGTGCCGGTGGATATCGCCATCTCGATCGCCGGCGCTCACATCCTCAATCAGAAACTCAAGGGCCAGCCGCTGTGGCGGGCGCTGGTCTACCTGCCCTCGATCGTTCCGGCAGTGGCGGCGGGCTTCCTGTGGCGCTGGTTGCTCAACGCGCAATACGGCTTCGTCAACGAGATCCTGCGCTGGTTCCGCATTCCGCAACCGAACTGGCTGCTCGACGCCAGCTGGGGCGGCATCTCGGTCATCGTCCTCATGCTGTGGACGGTGGGCGGCACCATGCTGATCTACCTCGCAGCGCTGAAGAACGTGCCGCAGGAGCTCTATGAGGCCGCCGAACTCGATGGCGCCGGGCCGCTGCGCCGCTTCTGGCACATCACCTGGCCGATGATCTCGCCGGTGACGCTGTTCCAGGTGATCGTCCTGATCATCGCGTTCCTGCAGGTGTTCACCCAGCCGTTCGTCCTCTCGAAGGACCCGGGGCTCGGCACGCAGACGGCGACCGGGCCGGGCGACTCGATGCTGAGCTACTCGATCTACCTGTTCCAGAACGGCTTCACCTTCCTGAAGATGGGCTACGCTTCGGCGATGGCCTGGGTGCTGCTGTTCGTGACGCTGGCCATCACATTGCTGATCCTGTGGTCGGCCAAGAAGTGGGTGTTCTATGACAACCGCTGAAATGCAGGGCACCGGGATTTCGGAGCGCGTACCGGTGGGCGGCCGCTTCGGCTGGCTGATGACCATCTATCGCTATGCGCTGGTGATCCTCCTCGCCGGGGTGTTCGTCTTTCCGTTCGTCGTCATGCTGACGACGGCGTTCAAGGTCTCGGACGAGATCTTCATGGCGCCGCCGGAGCTGCTGCCGCGAACCTGGACGCTCGACCATTTCGTCGGCGCGCTGACCCAGATTCCGTTCTTCCGGTTCCTGCTCAATACGGTGGTGATCGCCGGCCTCAGCGTGCTGGGGACCGTGCTGGTGTCGCCGCTCGTCGCCTACTCGTTGTCGAAGCTGCGCTGGAAGGGCCGGAACCTGCTCTTCATCATGGTGCTCGCCACCATGATGCTGCCGCCGCAGGTGACGCTCATTCCCATCTACATGATGTGGAACAAGGTGGGGGCCACCGGCACCATCCTGCCGCTGGTGATCCCGGCCTTCCTAGGCACGCCGTTCTTCATCTTCCTGATCCGGCAGTTCCTCTTGAGCGTGCCCGATGAACTGATCGAGGCGGCCAAGGTCGATGGCGCGTCGGAGTTCCGCATCTACTGGTCGATCGTCCTGCCGATCGCCCGCCCGGCGCTGATCACCTCGGCGGTGTTCCAGTTCGTCTGGGCGTGGACGGATTTCCTCTATCCGCTGATCTACCTCAACGAGGAGGAGAGCTACACGCTGTCGATCGGGCTCTATTCGTTCCTCGGCGAGCACGGCGTGCAGTGGGGGCCCCTGATGGCCTCGTGCGTGCTGTTCACGCTGCCGGCGTTCCTGATCTTCCTGGTGTTCCAGCGCTACTTCATCGGCGGCATCGCCACCGGTGCACTGAAGTGAGTGAACTGGCCCTCGCCGTCGATATCGGCGGCACCAAGATCCTCGTCGGGCTGGTGGATGCTGCCGGCACGATCGTTACCAGCCGGCAGGTCGCAACGCCGGCGCGCGAGGGCGCGGAGGCGATCATTGCCGCCGTCGCCAAGCTGGCGAAAGAGGTGCTGGCCGGCGCCTCGGTCAGCCGCTGCGGCGTCGGCACCGCCGGGGTGGTCGGCGAACAGGGCGAGATCACTTCGGCGACCGACCACCTGAGCGGCTGGGCCGGGACGCAGCTGCAGCAGCGGCTGATCGAAGAGCTCGGCATGCCGGTGACGGTGCTCAACGACGTGCAGGCGTCGGGGCTCTGCGAAGGGGTGCTCGGCGCTGCCGGCGGCAAGCATTCGGCGCTGATCGTGGCGCTCGGCACAGGGGTGGGCGGCTCGCTGGTGCGCAACGGCAAGGTCGAGCGCGGCGCCTACGGCATTGCCGGCAGCGTCGGCCATCACCTGTCGCCGCTGCGGCAGGGGCGGGCGTGCCCGTGCGGCGGCACCGACCATCTCGAGGCCTATGCCAGCGGCACGGCGATGGAGATCGAGTACGCCCGGCGCACCGGGCAGCAGCGCAGCCTGCGTGAGATTGCGGCGCTGGCCGAGACAGGCGACGCCGAGGCGCAGTCGGTGATCGCCGAAGCCGCCGAGGTGCTGGGTGCGGTGCTGGGCAGCGCCAACAACGTGGTCGATGCCGAGATCATCGTGGTGGCCGGCGGCGTGCTGGCGCTGGGCGACCGGCTGCTCGAGCCGGCCCGCGCCGCAGCGAGGCGCGAGGCGCTGGGGCTGAGCAAAGCGGTCGAGATCGTGCCCGCGAAGTTCGGGCCGACGGCGTGTCTGATCGGGGCTGGGTTGGCGGCGTTTGGGACTGCCTCGGGCGCGGCTTAGGTCTCCGGCCTTTCCACCCACTCGATGGCCGGTGGGATGGCGAATGAGTGCCCAAAAAGGCCCGAAGGTTTGACCTACCGCCGCTTGAACACCGGCGACCGCTTCGCCTTGAACGCCGCGCGCCCCTCCCGCGCATCTTCCGTCGCAAAGCAGATCGCCTGCAGGTCGCGCTCGTAGCTGATGGCGTTGGCGATCGAGAGTTCCCAGGCGGCGCGGAGGTTCAGCTTGGCGGTCTCGGCGGCAATCGGGGCGCGTGAGGCGATGGTCGCTGCGAGCCGCTTGGCTTCAGCCAGCAAATCGGTGCGCGCTACGATGCGGGAGACGAGGCCCCAGCGTTCGGCTGTCACGGCGTCAACGGGATCGCCGGTCATGATCATCAGCGCGGCGTTGGAGGGGCCGACGGCATGGGCGAGGTTCACCGCCATGCCGCCGCCGCCGATCCAGCCGAGCTTGATTTCCGGCGCGGCGAAGCTGGCATTGTCCGAGGCGATGCGGATGTCACAGGCCATGGCAGTCTCGAGTCCGCCGCCGAAGGCGTAGCCGTTTACCGCAGCGATGGACGGCTTCAGCAGGGCGCGAATGGCGTCGCAATAATCGGGCCGGTTCCGGAAGTTCCAGGCGCTGTCGTAGTCGTCGAGCGTCCTGATATCGGAGCCGGCGGAGAAGGCCTTCTCGCCGGCGCCGGTCAGGATCACCGCCCGGATGGCATCGTCGGTGTTGAACTCGGTGACCGCCGCCACCAGCGCCGCCGCCATTTCCGGCGTCATGGCGTTGAGCTTTTCCGGCCGATTGAAGGTTATGATGCCGACGAAGCCGTCGCGCTCGACGAGGATGTTCTCAGACATGGCCTATTCCTGACTGAAAGACTGACCGCCCCCTCCACCGGCTTCGCCGGTCCCCCTCCCCCGCCCCGCGGGGGAGGATCACGGAGAGGTCATATGCCGTTCTCCGCCACTGCGCCCTTGGCCAGCAATTGTTCGATCGCCGTATCGTCGAAACCGGCTTCGCGCAGCACGTCGCGGCTGTGCTGGCCGACGACGGGCGCGCCGCGTTCGACGGTCGAAGGAGTCTTCGAAAACCTGATCGGGAAGCCTGGGGTCTTCACGTGGCCCTCGGTCGGGTGCACGTACTCGACGAAGGTGCCGTTGTGCTTGATCTGCTCGTCCTCGACGAGGTCGGCATAGCCATAGACCGGGCCGCACCAGATGTCGGCGGCGCGCAACAGCTCCAGCCACTCGGCGGTGGTCTTGGTCTTCAGCCGGTCACGGGTCTTGGCAAAGATCTCGTCGCGCCGGGTCCAGGTGTCGACCTCGTCGTCCATGTCGAGGAAGCTCGGCTCGCCGATGGTCTGGCCGAGATTGGCGAGCTTGGGAAAGGCGACGATGATGAAGCCGTCGGACGTCGCGAAGGCGCCGTAGGGCGCGCGGATGTAGACATGGGCATGCGGCTCGGCCGAGCGCACCTGCGGCTTGTGACCGACGGTGAACACCGAGAGTTCCTGCATCTGGATGGTGGTGATGGCGTCGAGCATGTTCACCTGCACCAGTTGGCCCTCGCCGGTGCGCTCGCGATGCAGCAGCGCCGCCAGCGCCCCCTCGAACGCAGTGTAGGCGGTGATGCCGTCGACCAGGTACTGCCCCGCCGCGTTGGGCGGCTCGCCGGCGCGGCCGGCCGACAGCATGGCGCCCGACATGCCCTGTAGCACCAGGTCCTGGCCGGGGCGGTTGAGGTAGGGGCCATCCTCGCCGTAGCCGGAGATCGAGACGTAGACGAGGCGCGGATTGATCTTCGACAGGGTCTCGTAGTCCACCCCGAGGCGCTTCGCGACGCCCGGCCGATAGTTCTGCAGGAACACGTCGGCGGTCTTCACCAGTTCGAGCAGCACGGCCTTGCCGTCCGGGTCCTTGAGGTCGACGGCGAGCGAGCGCTTGTTGCGGTTGAGCGACAGGAAGGAGACGTTGACCTTGTTGCCGCGCGCCCCGCCGGCGGCGGTATGGCGCTGCCACTCGCCGGTCACCGGCTCGACCTTCACCACATCGGCGCCGAGATCGCCCAGCCGCTGCGCCGCGAACGGGCCGGCCATGGCAATGGAGCAATCGAGGACGCGGTAGCCGGAGAGGATGCCCATGGGTCAGGATTCCGAGGAGATGACAGGTGGTGGGAAACTGAAGCAGACGGGGCCGTCTCTATCAGTCATCGTTTGCATCAATGCATGTACCAGCCGCCATCCACGTGGATGGTCTGGCCGGTAATGAACGACGCTGCGTCCGAGGCGAGGAACATCAGGATGTTGGCGATGTCGGCAGGGGCGCCGCGCCGTTGCAGCGCCTGCGCCTCGTAGATGCGCTTCTCATAGGCTGCGAGGTCGGGATGGATCTTTTCGGCGTCGGTGGGGAAGGCGCCTGGCGCCACCGCATTGACGGTGATGCCATGCCTGCCGAACTCACGCGCCCAGGAGCGGGTGAGACCGACCAGCGCCATCTTCGATTGCACATAGGGGGTGAGGTCCGACCAGCCGCCCGAAATGGTCACCGAGGAGATGTTGATGATGCGGCCGCGCTTTGCCGCCTTCATATGGGGCAGGGCCACCTGGACGCAGACAATGCCGGCATCGACATTGATGCGCTGTACCAGCTGCATCTCTTCGATGCTGTAGTCCTCGAAGGGTTTCGAGGGATAGATCGCGGCGTTGTTGATGACGATGTCGAAGCCGCCGAGCTCGGCCGAAAGGTTCTCGAGTCCAGCGCGCAGTCCGGTGAGATCGGCGAGATCGAGCCTCTCTACGGTCAGGCCCGCAAGGCCGCCGGCCGCATCGAGCAGCGCTGCAACCTTTCTCGCATCATTGTCGATGGCGACAACCTTTGCACCCGAGCGCAGCAGTTCGAGCGTCGTCTCCAGCCCCAGGCCGCCGGCGGCGCCGGTATAGAGGATGGCCTTGCCCTCGAGCGAGCCGAAGCGATCAGCACCCATCAGCGGCCCCCGATCTTCAGGTGGTTGCCTGAGGGGGCCGGATACTCGTCCTCGGGCTGGCCGGAGATGGCGCGGATGCGCGCTTCGCTGGCGGCGATGTCGTCGGCGCCGTCGAGCACCCGGAAGGTGCTGTCGTAGCGCTTCTCCTCGCCATGCTGCAGCCAGATCATCTCGCCGCGCTGGCGCGCGGCGTTGTTGCCGAGCACGTGGTTGGTGGAGGGCTCGATGCCGAGCGCATACTGTCCGGCCTGCAGGTTCTGCCATTCGTAGAGGCAGGGGAACTGCGCCTTGGCGGTGGCAACCTCGAAGCCGAGCCCGAGGCGATCGTTGACCAAGGCAACGAACTGCTGGCCTTGGTCATCGGCGCCGAGTTCGTGTTGCCAGACCTGCTCGTGGAAATCGAGCTTTGGGGCACTCAGCGTGCGGTAGCCGACGCCCTGCTTGCGATAGGCCTCGCCGGCATGGGCGGCCCAGACCACGTCCTTGATCGGCGCGAGGTAGCGCGAGCCTTCGTCGAGGACCGGGTGGCCGACATTGATGTGGTAGCAGTACATGTGCGGCGTCTTGTAGAAGCCATGGTTGACGACCCGATCGCTGATCCGGATGTCATTGCCGCCGACATCTGCCTCGATGCGGCGGATGAGGTGCAGGTCTTCGCCGAACACCGCCGACTGCTGCACGATGCCCTCGGCCCACAGCACGCACTCGTCGCCGCGCCACTCTTCGCCATAGCCGGTGAGCTTTGCCGGGATGGTGCCGATGCGGCCATGCAGCGAGTGGCTGACCGTCGGCTTGGGGCCATAGACATAGGTGTCGGCCGGCACCTCGTTCATGAACAGGATGTGGTCGAGCCCGCAGGTAACCAAGAGACCTGAGAATGAGCGGGCCCAGGCGAGACCGCCTTCGCCTTCATATTCATGCAGGCCCGGGTGGCGGAAGCCGGCCGGCGAGTTCCAGCCGATCGCCTGGCCCTTGAACTCGCAGTCGGCGATGTCGAGCGCCCGGTCGACCAAAACGGTGAAGCGGAGGCCCGAGCCGGTGCGGAACTCGAGCATGCGGATGCCGCGCTCGACGCCGTCGCCGAGTTCCATCAGCCGCACGCTGGCGAACTGGCTCAGCATGCCGGCGCGCTCGGCGATTTCGCGCCGGGTGTAGGTCCGGCCGTTCAGTTCAACCATGAGCTTGTCCTCAGTCGAGATGGTAGATTTCGGGCATCATGCTCCACCACTCGCCTGCGGCGGCGGTCTTCAGCGGCGCCTGGCACGGGTCGGTGAGCGCCAGCCACTCTTTGGTGATCGCCTTGTCGCCCAGCACCCGCATGTCGGCCTCGTAGTCGGAACCGGTATATTCCCAGTAGCCGAACAGCAGCATTTCGGGCTCGCGCAGGTAGATCGAATAGTTGCGGATGTTCGCCGCGCTCAGCGCCGCATCCATCTCCGCCCACGGTTCGGCGTGCAGCCGCTTGTACTCGGCCAGCTTTTCCGGCTTCACGCCGATCACCATGCCCATGCGCTGGACCATGACTTACTCCTTGGTGCCGCCGGCAGTCATGCCGGATACGAGGTAGCGCTGCGCGAACAGGAAGACGAGCAGCACCGGGGCGATGGCGAGCAGCGTCGCGAGCGCCAGCGCCGACAGCGTGATGGTGGTCGAAGCGGCGTTGGTGGGATTGAAGGCCGGCACGTTCGACAGCAGCTCGGCGAGGCCGACCTGGATCGGCGCCTTGCGGCCGGGCAGCGTCACATAGGGCAGGAAATAGTTGTTCCAGTTGCCGGTGAAGCTGAAGAAGCCGACCAGCGCGATCACCGGCGTGCTCAGCGGCATGGCGATCTTCATGAACACCTGCCACTCGCTTGCCCCGTCGAGGCGCGCCGCCGAGAGCAGGTCGCGCGACACCGCCGTCGAGAAGTAGATGTAGGTGAGGTAGACGCCGAACGGGTAGAACGAGAAGGGCAGGATGGCCGAGAGCGGATTGCCGATCAGCCGCACCGCGCTCAGCTCGAGAAAGATCGGCAGCACCAGGGCGGTGGAGGGGATCAGCATGACGATCAGCGTCACCACCAGCAGCAGCCTGCGGCCACGGAACTCGGTCATCGCCAGGGCGTAGCCGGCGGGAATCGAGATCGCGAGAGTGATCACCAGGGCGGCGACGCAATAGAACACCGAATTGCCGATCCAGGTCCAGATCAGCCCGCCCTGGAAGGTCATCAGACTCTGCCAGTTGGCAAGCAGCGTGCCCATGTCGCCCAGCGCGAACGGCGCCTCGAGCAGCAGCTGGCGATCGGTCTTCGTCGGCGCGATCAGCAGCCAGACGAGCGGCACGACGAAGAACAGCGCAAAGACGATGAGGACCAGCACGGCGAAGGCGCGACCCAGCCAGGCAGCCGGTGTCAGGTCCTTGAAGCGGGTGCCGACGATTTCCGAGTTAGGCGCGCTCAAACAGGCCACCCTTGAAGACGAAGTAGATGGAAAGGGCGACAGCGACGGCCAGCAGCACCAGCGAGATCGCCGCCGAGCCATTGAAATCGTTCTGCTTGAAGGCGTAGAGGAAGGCGAGCTGGTTCAGTGAATAGTCCTGCCCCACTACGCCGCGGCTGGCCTGCGCCAAGACGCGGGGCTCGACGAAGAGCTGGGTGCCGCCGGCAAAGCTCATGATCACCATGTAGGCGATCCACTTGCGCATCAGCGGGATCTGGATCGACCAGGCGATACGCACCGGGCCGGCGCCATCGACGCGGGCGGCTTCGATCACGTCCTTACTGATGTTGTTGAGCGCCCCGTACATGATGACGATCCAGCCGCCGGCGCCGGTCCAGAAGGCGATCACCGCGAGGACGATCGGCAGGCGGCTGGCGTCAACGGCGCCAACGAAGCTCTCGATCCCCAATGCCTGCAGCAGCCACGACACCGGGCTGACGGTGGGATCTAGAACGAACAGCCAGAGCATGACGCTCGAGGCGCCGGCCAGCGCGCCGGGGATATAGTAGATGAAGCGCATGGCGCCCGAGAACCAGCGCAAGCCGATCGAGTGAACGAGGATGGCGAGGGTCACCACCAGCACGACCAGCAGCACCAGCCAGACGACGATGAAGATGCCGACATGCTCGACGGCGGGCCAGAAACGGTAGTCCTTGAACACCTTGAGGAAATTGTCGAAGCCGACAAACGCGCCCTTCCTGGTGAAGGCGAGATAAATGGCGTAGAGCGCCGGGAGGATGCCGAAGGCGATGAGGAACAGCGTGTAGGGGGTGGCGAACAGCACGCCGATGCGGCCCTGGGCGCGCTCGACGCTCATGCCCTTCCTGGGGCGTTCGAGGGCGACAGTGGCAGCGCTATGTTCGATCGTGCTCACTTCAGGCGGCTCCAGGCACTAGACGTTCATCCTTGGGCAACGCGCGTCGCCCGAAACGCCTCCTCGCCCTTGGGGGAGAGGATAGCGAAGCTTGGCGGCTTGGCCGCCTAGCGAAGCTGAGGTGAGGGGGCCTTACTGCGCGTTCCGCAAGGCCCCCTCACCCGACGCTTCGCGTCGACCTCTCCCCCAAGGGAGAGGTGAAGGGATCACTCGACCGTGTAGCCGACGACCTGGGCTTCGTTCTTCATTTCCTGCTGCCAGTCGGCGGCGAGGTCGGTCATGGTCTTGCCGGCGGCGAGGCCGGGGGTGACGACCTTGGCCCAGGCGGTTTCGGGCGAGAAGTTGGGGTAGCCCCAGCCGTTCCAGACGCTCGAAGCGGCCGTCTGGATCGCAGCCTTGAAGTCGCCGGCGTAGAAGCCGCTCGCCGCCTGCGCGTCGAGCCAGGCATCGGCCGCCGCCTGATAGGCCGGCAGGCCGCCGGTGCCCGCGACCTTGGTGTCGCTGATGACGAACTTGAGGAAGGTCTTCACCGCCTCGGGGTTTTTCGTGTGGCTCGACGCGTACCAGACGCCGCCGCCGACATTACCGGTGACCGCAGCGCCATCGGCCCATTTCAGTGGCGGCGCGGCGACCCAGTCGCCGGCCTTGGCATTGACGCCACCGGGGTTCTGGAACAGTGCGCCCGAGTACCAGGCGGGACCGGGGATGGCGACGAGATTGGCCGCGCTGGCGACGAAATTGGCGCCGAACACGCTGTCGAGCGTCAGCGTCTTGTTGGCGACCATGTGGTCGATGAGGTTGGAGACCTTCACCGCGTTCGGCGCCGAAGTGTCGGACTTGAAGGTTTCGCCTTCGAGCTGGAAGATCGGCGCTTCGCCGCTCCAGTAATAGATGTACGGGCCCTGGAAGGCGTCGCCGATGGCGCCGAGGAAGTAGCCGGGGTGCTCGGCGGCGAGTTTGTCGCCCAGCGCTTGGTACTCTTCCCAGGTGGTCGGGGCGGCGTAGCCGAACTGATCGAGCAGGGTCTTGTTGTACCAGAACAGCACCGGCGCGAGGTCGTTGCGTAGGCCGTAGACCTTGCCGTCGACGGTTACCGGGTCGAGTGCGCCCGGGGTGAAGCCATCGAGGAAGGCCTGGTCGAGGAAGCCCTCGTTCAGCACCTGGGCGAAGGCCTGGGCGCCGTTGTTCTCGCGGGCGGCCCAGGCGGCGTCGTTGTTCTGGGTGGAGAACACCACGTCCGGCCAGCCTTCATTGGCCTGGTCGGCGAGGCTGATCTTGGTCTGGAAGGTGCCCGAGGCGCCCGACGAGCCATCGTCGAGCACCAAGTTGACCGGCACTTCCGGATGGGCGGCGATGAACGCTTCGACCGCCGGCTGGCGGGTGGCGTCGGCCCAGACGGTGATGGCACCGTCCTGGGCAAGAGCGGCGCCGGCGACGAGGATCGCCGAGAGCGCCACGGTGGTGCGCAGAAGATTCATTTGGATGTCTCCTCCCTGGATGACAGAACTCGCTTGGACTTCAGGCCGCGCGCAGCGCCTGGGCGACGCGCGGATTGAACGGGGCTTCGCCGAGCTCGGAGCGCGGCAAGAGGTTGGGGCGGGCCCACTCGCGGCGGGCGGTTTCGTTCAGCACCAGGCCGTGGCCGGGGCGATCGGGGGCATAGGCCCAGCCGTCACGGATCTCGACCGGCTGGTCGACCAGGTGGTCGAAGTTCTGAAACGAGTATTCGAGCCACTGCACTTCGGGGAGCGCACAGGCCATGTGGATGCCCACCTCGAGGAAGGTGTTGCCGAGGCTGACCGGAATGCCGCGATCGGCGGCGAGCCAGCCGATGCGCATCACGTCGGTGACCTGGCCATGGACGTTGAGGATATCGGTCGCGTCCTGTTCCATCAGCAGGCGCTTGCCGTGGGCGTCGAGATATTCGCCGGAGTTGATCAGCGTCCAGTTGGCCGCGTCCTTCAGCATCCTGAGCCCGGCATAGTCGGTGCGCAGGATCGGGTCTTCGACCCAGAGCAGTTCGTGGCCGGCATCGCGGATGGCGGTGAGCTTCACCAGCGCCTCCTTGGCGCCCCAGGCCTCGTTGGCGTCGATCATCACCAGGGCGTCCTTGCGGACCACCTCTTTGAGAATGTTCAGGCGGTTGAGGTCCCAGTCGAAATCCGGGCTGCCGACCTTGATCTTGAAGGCGCGGTAGCCGATCGCGTCGGCATGGCCGAAGAATTTCGCGAAGTCATCGTCCGAAAGGTGGAAATCGAGGCCCGAGGCATAGGCCTCGACCTTGTCGCGACGGCTGCCCAGCAGCCGGTGCAGCGGCAGGTTCACCTGCTTGGCGGCGAGATCCCAGAGCGCGACCTGCAGCGCTTCATGGAAGGGGAGGGTGGTGGCGCGCTGGTTGCCGCCGCGCGGCCGGCCGACGCGATGCACCAGCCCGGCGGGTGGCTGGCCTTCGAGGCCGGGCCAGACTTCCGAGCGGAAGACCCGCTCGATCTCGGCCTGATCGGGCAGCGGGAAAAACAAGGTCTGGATAAACCCCAACCCGACCGCGCCGGTATCGGCAATCAGTTCGAGCGCCGCTATGTTCACGTCGTCGGCGCGGACCTGGCTGTCGCCGATCACGCGGTCGCGGGCAAACTGGAAACGGGTGATGCGGAATTCCGAAATGCGCATAGGCTGGCGATCTCTGATCGACTAACATGAACATCTGATATATCAGACGGTGATGCTAATAGAGCAATGAAAGCGGACGCACAAGTGGCTGTGAATGAGGACGCCGTGACCGGCCCGAGCGAGTCTCAACCGGCCGGGCGGTTGAGCGATCTGGCCTACACACGGATCCTGGAAAACCTGTTCGACCGACGGCTGCCGGCCGGCGCTTTCGTGTCGCAGAACGATCTGGTGAAGCTGCTCGGCATTCCGGTGGCGCCGTTGCGCGATGCGCTGCGGACGCTGGAAGTCGAGGGCATCCTCACCATCCATCCGCGCTCCGGCATCCAGTTCGTCAAGCCGGGACTCGAGCTCACCAAATCGACCTACCAGTTCCGCACCATCATCGAGCGGGCGGCCGTGCGCACTTTTGCCGAACTGGGCGACGAAGACCTGATCGGCGAGCTGGGCGACCGGCACCGCGCCGTATCAAAGCAGATCGAGACGTCGGGGCTCACCATGGCGACGATGGAAGAGCTCGAGGCGCTGGAGAGCCTGCTGCACAACTCGATCATCGCGATCCTGAGGAACGCCCTGATCGAGACCAGTTACCGGCGCATGCACACCTACCTGCGCCTGGTCCGGCTCGACCGCAAGCTCACAGCCCCGCTGGCGCAACGCTCGATCCGTGAACACCTCGAAATCATCGAGGCGTGCGAAGCGCGCGACCCCGACCGGGCCGAGGCGGCCCTGGTGGCGCATTTCAACGCAGCGCTGCAGCGGCATCTGGGGATGTTTGTGTAGGGGTGAGTCAGCCGAGACAGACGGCCCCCTCCCATCCTCCCCCATGAAGGGGGAGGTGCCCCGCCGGTGCGTTTGGCACGATCGAAGACAGAGCCTCGAATCTTCACCTCCCCCTTCATGGGGGAGGCCGGGAGGGGGTCCTCTCTCGCAGTCGGGAATCAGGCCGCGAACGTCCGATGCGTCGAGGCGCGGAAGTGGCCTTCCATCGCCGCAATCGCTCCAGCCACATCCCGCTGTTCCAGCGCCGCGATGACGCGCATGTGCTCGTCCACGGTGTCGACCAGATAGCCGCGGAAGCCGGGGCGGCGGTGGACGCGCTGCGCCATGCGGATGTTCTCCTGCAGGCGCTCGTGCGTATCGAGGATGGCGCGATTGCCGAGCGAGGCGACGATCTCGCGGTGCATCCGGCCATCGAGCTCGAGGAACGGGATGTGCGCCGCCTCGAACGGGCTGCCGTCGGTGAGGCTGATGCGGCATTGTTCGTGGCTCGAGCGCATGTCGGCCAGCCAGGCGTCCGACACGGTGTCACCGAAGCTCTTCAGTGCGAAGATCTCGATCATGATGCGGAACTGGTAGTTCTCGCGGATGAACGCCACCTCCGGGTAGACGATCTTGATGCCGGCGCGCGGCTTGATCTCGACCAGGCCGAATTCCTCGAGCAGCACCAGCGTCTCGCGCAGCGGCGACAGCGACAATCCAAGCAGGTCGCAGAGCTCCGACTGGGTCACCACCATGCCAGCCTCCAGCGTGCCGTCATTCATCGCCTTGCGGAAGCGGCGGTACCCTTCGTTGTCGTTGCGGACGTCAGACATTTTCACCGGTGAATAGATCGAGCTGCGTGTTCGGACTTTAGTATATCAACTGGCGCTTTGGAAATCTCAGCAAAACTGCAGAGAACACAGGTTTCTGTGCAGCTCGCGAGCTACCAGATCACGCGATGTGGCCGGGTTTGGGCGCTGGAAGGCCGAGTTGACGCCTTGACTTGAGATATCATCGTCGCTCAATAATATCTCAACGGAGGGGTAGCATGAAGCTGGTGATGACGTCGCGGTCGACGGGCAGGGGCTGCTAGTGGCCGCGGTCGAGCTCAGGAATGTGCGCAAGTCGTTCGGCACGGTCGACGTCATCAAGGGCGTCGATCTGAGCATCGACAAGGGCGAGTTCGTGGTGTTCGTCGGCGCCTCGGGTTCGGGCAAGTCGACGCTTCTGCGGATGATCGCCGGCCTCGAGACGGTGAGCGATGGCGATATCCTGATCGACGGCGAGGACGTGACCTTCGCCGAGCCGTCGGAGCGGGGCATCGCCATGGTGTTCCAGTCCTACGCGCTCTACCCACACATGAACGTCTACGACAACATCGCCTTCAACCTGAAGCTGGCGCGCCTCAGTCGGGACGAGATCGACAAGCGGGTCAAGGAAGCGGCGCGAATCCTCAGGCTCAACGAGCTGCTCGGCCGATCCCCGGCGCAGCTGTCGGGCGGGCAGCGTCAGCGCGTCGCCATCGGTCGCGCCATCGTGCGCAACCCGAAAGTATTCCTGTTCGACGAGCCGCTATCGAATCTCGATGCGGCGCTGCGGGTGCAGATGCGGCTCGAGATCGAGCGCCTCCACCGTGAGCTCGGCACCACGATGATCTATGTGACGCACGACCAGGTCGAAGCGATGACGCTCGCCGACCGCATCGTGGCGCTCGATAACGGCCGTATCCAGCAGGTCGGGCCACCGCTCGATCTCTATGCGCGCCCCAACAACCTGTTCGTCGCCGGCTTCATCGGCTCGCCCAAGATGAACCTGCTGCCGGCCAAGGTGCTGAGCACCGCCGACGGCAAGGCGACCATGGGCCTCGAAACCGGCAGCGGAACGAAAGTCGACCTCGCGGCGCGCGGCGCCAGCGTCGGCGACGCCGTGACGCTCGGGGTGCGGCCGGAAACGCTGGAGGTGGTCGCCAGGGGCGCCGCAGTGCCCGCCGGGCTGACCGCGCTGCCGGCCAGGGTCGAGTCGGTCGAGCGGCTCGGCAATATCACTTACGCCTATCTCGATGGGGGGACGCCGGAGGTCATCACCGTGCAGGTGATGGGCCATTCCGACCTCGAGCCGGGGCAGGAGGTCCAGGTCGGGCTCAGGGCCGACCGGGTGCATGTCTTCGACGCAGCGGGCGCCGTCATGGCATCGGCCGTCGGCAGATAGAACCGGCTCAGCCGGACACAGAGGAGGAGAGACTATGTTTCGTACAAGGACCGCCGCACGCGCCGGCGGCATGGCAACAACTATCGCCCTCGGCCTGATGGCCGGCGCTGCAATGGCGCAGGATGCCGTGACGCTGAACGTCTGGTCGGACACGCCGCGCCTCAGCATGTTCGATCTCTACGACAAGACCCATGACAACGTGACGCTCAACGTCACCACGGTGGCGCCGGCAGACCTGATCGCCAAGATCCAGTTGGCCCTGCAGGCCAAGAGCGAGATTCCCGACGTGATTTTCATGTCGGATATCGGCTACACGGCGCAGCTCTCGACCCGTCGCTCCAACTACCTGATGGACCTGACCGACAAGGTGCCGCAGGCGCTGCAGGACGAGTTCTACCCCAACGGCAATTCGCCCTGCCATGTGAACGGCAAGCTGCTGTGCATGCGCAACGACCTCGCGCACATGATCGTCTGGTACGACAAGCCGGCGATGGAAGCGCTCGGCAAGGCCGTGCCGACCACCTGGGAAGAGTTCCAGAAGCTCGGCGAAGAGCTGGCGCCGCAGGGTCTCAGCCTCGGCACCGGCGTCGAGGCGTTCCCGCTCTATGCGATGCTGGTCTCCGACGGCTGCGACATGGTGATGCCGGTGGAAGGCAAGGAAGATACGGTCAAGATCGACCTCACCACCGAGAAGTGCCTGAAGCCGGCGCGCATGGTCGATGCCATGCTGAAGAATGGCAGCCTCACCAAGGTGGGGCCGTTCGAGCCGGATTTCGTGGCGCTCGCCAAGGCCGGCAAGATCCCTCTGATGATCGGGCCGACCTGGTTCGGCGAATATGTGATCAAGCCGACCTATGAATGGCCGGCCGGCAAGCTTGCCGCGGCGCTGCCGCTGAAGTGGGACGACCAGAGCCAGCCGCTGACCTGGAGCTGGGGTGGCGGCACCTATGGCGCCTGGAAGGACACTGCGCACCCGGCCGAGGCGGTCGATCTCGTGACCTGGATGTCGACGGACGTCGCCAACCAGACCGCGGCCGTGACGCTGCCGGGGCACCGGCCGTCGGCCGAAGCCTGGGGCGCGCGCCTCGCCAGCGACGCCTATTATGCCGATCCGAACGTCTTCAAGGTGGAAGCCGATGCGGCGGCGTTCAGCCATCCCGGCTATGTGAGCCTGCGCTTCTCGGTCAGCGATGCGATCGCCAAGGTGGTGGTGCAGCCGCTGGCCAGCGGCGGCACGGTCGAAGGCGCGCTCCCGGCGCTGCAGACCGAACTCACCAACCTCGCCAAGCTCAACGGCTACCAGGTCGAGTAAGCGACATCGGCCGGACGCAGCTGGTGCGTCCGGCCGACCAGTTCAGGGGCAATGATGAGCGCGACGGCAATGGCAACCGATGTGAGGGCGGCGGCGAGCGACCGTGCCCGCAAGGCGAAGCAGAAGGGACGGCGCGACACGCGCATGTCGTACCTGCTGCTGGCGCCGTATCTGGTGCTGCTGCTGATGTTCGGGCTGTTCCCGATCGCCTATGCCTTCGGGCTCAGCTTCTTCGACACCATCGAAATGGTGTTCTGGGGGGTCACCAACTACCAGTTCGTTTTCGACGACTTCCGTGTGCCGGCGAGCGTCGTCAACGTTCTGACCTTCGTCGCCATCTGGGTGACGCTGACGATGATCGGCGTGGCGGTGCTGTCGCTGATGCTCGACAGCATCAATCGCAAGACTGCCAACACGCTGAGGACCATCTACTTCCTCCCCGGCGCCGTTACCTCGTCGGCCATCGTGGTGTTGTGGCTGTTCGTGCTCGACCCTTCGGTCAGCCCGTTCCAGCCGGTGCTGCACACGCTCGGCTGGGGCACGCGCGCCGATGTGATCTCGGGCATCGGGCTCGCCGGGGTGTTCGCCATCATGGCGTATTTCTCGGCTTCGGGCGGCTGGATCGTGGTGTTCGGCGGGGCGCTTTCGAGCCTTCCCACCGAGGTGATGGAGGCGGCGCGCATCGACGGCGCCAACCGTTTCCAGCTCGCCACGCGGATCAAGCTGCCGATGATCTGGCGTTCCCTGGTGCTGATGGGAATCCTGAGCTTTGCCGGCGGGTTGCAGCTCTTCGTCGAGCCGCAGCTGATGGGCCTCGCCGGGCCGCAATTCGCGCAGAACGACTGGTCGCTGAACCAGATGGCGTTCCAATACGCCTTCCGGATGGGCGATTTCGGCGCCTCGGCGGCGCTCAGTACGCTGCTGGTCGGCGCCTCGATCATCATCGCACTGGTGATCGTCTTCGCCACCAAGTTCTACAAGATCGATTGAGGGGCCGATGAGCACCAGACAGGCCCCGCTGCGCCTCAACCCCGGCCGCTTCGTCGTCTTCGCGACGCTGGCTTTCGCGGTCTGCTTCTACGGCATTCCGCTGCTGTGGCTGTTCATCGCCGGCACGCGCTCGGAATCCTCGCTGCTGACGCAGTCGCCGTTCGCGCTGGGCGACTGGGATTCGTTCGTCCGCACTTGGAACAACCTCACCACCTACAACAACTTCCAGATCCTCAGCTGGACGGTAAACTCGCTGATCTACGTGGTGGGCGGGGTGCTGCTGTCGCTCATCGCCTGCATTCCGGCGGGCTATGCGCTGGCCGCCTCGGAGTTTCCCGGGCGCAGGCTGGTGCTCATCTTCACGCTGATCGCGATGATCACTCCCTCGACGGCGGTGGTGCTGCCGATCTTTCTCGAGATGAACCTCCTGGGTCTCAACAATACCTATGCCGGGTTGATCCTCGCTTCGGGGTTTTTTCCCTTCGGCGTCTACCTCACCTATGTCTACTTCTCGACCTCGCTGCCCAAGGGGGTGATGGATTCCGCCCGGGTCGACGGCGCCAACCGCTTCCAGTTGTTCAGCCGCATTGCGCTGCCGCTGGCCCGGCCGATCATCGCGCTGGTGGCCTTCTTCAGTTTCCTCGGCATCTGGTCGAACTACTTCCTCGCCTTCGTGCTGCTCAGCGACGACAAGCTCTACAACCTACCGGTGGGGCTGACGGCGCTGGTGAGTGGCTCGGGTGCGCTCAGCAACCTGCCGTCCAACGATGTGCCGATCAAGAAGCCCGAGGTGGTGCTCGCCGCCATTCTCGTGGTGCTGCCGGTGCTGCTGATCTTCATGGCCGCGCAGCGGTTCGTACGCTCCGGCATGCTGTCGGGCGCGGAAAAGGGTTAGCGGCCGCGGGGACCTGGTGGAGCCAGGTCCTGCCTGCGATGGCCGCCAGGGATTTGTTTAGGAGGATTTGAATGCAGATCACGGGATTCACGGCATGGCTGGTCGAGCACGAGCCGGGGCCGAAATTCATCTGGCGCGACGGCATTCCCGGCTCGCATGGTGACATCCCGCGCGGCTCGAAGCCGCACAAGGCGGTGATCCGCATGGAGACCGACGCCGGCATCAACGGCGTCATCGAGATGGGGCGCGGCGAGGCGGTTATCGACCTGGTGCGCCGGCGTTACCACGAATTCATCGGCGAGAACCCGCTGTTGACCGAGCGGATGTGGCGGCTGATCTGGGAGCTCGATCGCATCGAAGAGTTCCATATGCGCTCGCTCGGCATGCTCGACATGCTGTGCTGGGACGTGAAATCCCAGCACGCCAAGATGCCGATCTACCAGATGCTGGGCGGCGACGACCGGGTGGTGCCGGCCTATGCCTCGACGGTCACCTGGCCGACGATGGAAGAGTACGAGCGCTACATCAAGATGAGCCGCGACGTCGGCTTCAAGGCGTTCAAGCTGCATGCCTGGGGCGGCCCGGTGAAGCGCGACATCGAGCTCTGCAAGAACCTACGCAAGTGGGTGGGTCCCGACGCGGACCTGATGTTCGACGGTTCGGCCGGCTGGGACTATGTGAACGCGCTGGAGTTCGGCAAGGCGATCCAGGATCTCGGCTTCCTCTGGTACGAGGAGCCGATGCGTGAGTTCCACCTCGGCAGCTACACCAAGCTCTGCGAGAAGCTCGATATTCCGATCCTCGCCGCCGAAACCTCGGATGGCGTGCATGGCAACATGGCGACCTGGATCGAGAACAAGGCGCTCGACATGACGCGCGTCTCGACCTTCTACAAGGGCGGCTTCACCGGCTCGATGAAGGTGGCGCACCTCTCGGAAAGCCACGGCATGCGGGCCCAGGTGCACGGCATGGGGCTCGAGAATGCGCAGATCTGCGCCGCCATCTCGAACAACGACTATTACGAGCAGTTGGTGATGAACGAGGACCAGATCAAAGGCCTCGACAAGCTCGGGCCGCTCTCGATCGTCGACGGCAACCTGACGGTCAGCGACGCGCCGGGCATCGGCTACGAGTTCGACTTCAAGAAACTCGATGAGACGGCCCTGACGAAGGTCGCAGTCACGGAGCGGTTGACGCCGCGCGGGGCTGAGGTACCATGGCACTGATATATCAGATTGTATGACTGAGCTATCATCAGGGAGGAGAGACACATGACGGCCAAGTTCGACAGACGTTCGGTCCTGAAGCTGGGCGGAGGCATGCTGGCGGCGTCGGCGCTGCTGCCGCACCAGGCATTCGCCCAGCAGACGGCGATCAACTATTGGCACACCTTCACCAGCCAGTCCGAGTTCGCCGGGCTCGAAGAGGTGATGAAGCTGTTCGCCGCGGCACACCCCGATATCGCGGTGACGCAGGAGAACATCCCCAACCCCGAGTTCATGGCCAAGATCACCGCTGCGGTGGTCTCGGGCAGCCGTCCGGATTCGACCATGGTGTCGTCGGAGCGCGTTGCCGACCTCGTCGCCATGGGTGGGCTCACCGACCTCACCGATCGGATCGCGGCGTGGGAGCGGCGCGGCGATTTCGACGACTCGCGCTTTGCCTCGATCACCAAGGAAGGCAAGGTCTACGGCATTCCCGCCTTCACCTTCGTCGACTGGATGTACTACCGCAAGGACTGGTTCGACGAAGCCGGCCTCGCGCCGCCGACCACCTATGCCGAGTTCCGGGACGCGGCGATCAAGCTGACCGATCCGGCCAAGGGCCGCTTCGGCTTCGGCATGCGCGGCGGTGCCGGCGGGCAAGCCTACGTGATCAACGTCATGGAAGGTTTCGGCGCCAAGCTGATGCACGAGGATGGCTCGATCAGCCTCGACCGCGACAAGGCGATCGAGGCGGTCGACTGGTGGTCGGGCCTCCTGGTCAAGGACGGCGTGGTGCCGCCCAGCGCCCCGAACGACGGCTTCCGCCAGATCATGGAAGCGTTCCAGACCGGTCAGACGGCGATGCTGTGGCATCATACCGGCTCGTTCCAGGACAATTCCAAGCTCCTCAAGGCCGGCGTCGAGTTCGCCACCGCGGCGATCCCCGCCGGCCCGGTCAACCGGGTGTCGCGCCTCGGCTATGCCTACAACACGGTGACCAAGCCCGAGACGATCGACGCCAGCTGGGAGTGGATCAAGTTCTGGGGCGAGCCCGACGCGGCCGTCGCCTTCCTCGAAAAGACCGGCTACTTCCCGGCCTCGACGGTGGCGGCGCAGGACGAACGCATCGCGGGCAACCCGCTCTACAAGCCCGCTGCCGATACGCTCGGTTTCGGCATTCCGGCGCCGAGCTTTGCCGGTTTTGCCGGCTGGTCCGAGAGCGTGGTGCTGCCCGCCTTCCAGCGCGTCCTGATCAAGGAAGCGACGCCAGAACAGGCGGTCGACGAGATGATCGACGGGCTGGCCCAGGCCATCGCCTGAGTTTGCACGATGGCGGCCGGTCAGCGCCGGCCGCCGACTTGCTTGAGGTGGCAAGGCAAAGCGCTGAACGTCGCCCAAACTCGGTGTCATCCCTGCGGAAGCAGGGACCCATCTCACAGTCCGCGCTTGCGGAAGCTTGGATCCCAGCTTTCGCTGGGATGACAGCCGGTGGAAGTGGCCACAGGCGGGCTGCCCGATACGTTCGTCCGTGAAGACAATCCAGGAGTACCGCATGGCCGAGGCGAGGATCAGCTACCCGCCACCCCGCACCACCTGGGATCGCATCAATCCGGTCCGGATGATCGGCGAGCTCTCGGAGACGCGGTACTGGATGTACCTGCTGCTGATCCCGAGCGCGCTGTTGATCACCGCCGTGGTGATCTATCCCACGCTCTACGGCATGCAGATGAGCTTTCGCGAGATGCGGCTCAACCGGCCGGATCTCGGCACCGACTGGGTCGGGTTCAAGCACTATGTGCGGATGTTCTCCGACCCGATCTTCTGGGTGTCGCTGCGTAACACGGCGGTGTGGGTGACCTCGGCCATCGCGCTCGAATTCCTCATCGGGCTGATCGCCGCACTGGCGCTGAACCGGAACCTGCCCGGTTCGAAAGTGCTGGCGGTACTGATCCTGCTCCCCTATT
Source organism: Devosia sp. A16 (assembly GCF_001402915.1). Lineage (GTDB taxonomy): Bacteria > Pseudomonadota > Alphaproteobacteria > Rhizobiales > Devosiaceae > Devosia_A. The sequence goes on along the minus strand of NZ_CP012945.1, from coordinate 1,467,208 downwards.
TCCTGCCCAACGTGGTCGCCGGCCACATGTGGGCGCTGATGCTCGATCCGCGCCTCGGGGTGATCAACGACATTCTGGTCAAGCTCGGCTGGCTCGATGGCTACAAGGCCTGGTTCGCCGACCCCTCGACCGCCATGGCGGCGGCGATCGTGGTCGAAGCCTGGCACAGTTTCCCGTTCTTCACGCTGCTGCTGCTGGCCGGCCTCAAGGGCATCCCGTCCGACCTCTACAAGGCCGCCGATATCGACGGGGCAGGGCCGTTCTCGCAGCTCCGGCTGATCACCCTGCCGATGCTGAAGACCATCATCGCCGCGGCGGTGATCCTGCGCGTCATCGGGTTGGTGAACTCGCCGGACCTGTTGCTGATCCTGACCAGCGGCGGGCCGGGGCGCTCGACCCAGGTGCTGAGCCTCTATGCCTTCCAGACCGCCTACAAGGATTTCAACTTCGGCTATGCCGGCGCCCTCTCGGTGATCATGTTCATCCTCCTGATGGGCTTTGCCTGGGCCTATGTCCGGCTCTCCAAAGTGAACGAGGACTGACGCCATGGCTGCCACCCGCTCACGTTCGAAACTCATCTGGGACGTCGTCAGTTACGTCGTCCTGATCGGCCTTGCCTTCATCGCCATCGCGCCGATCCTCTGGACCTTCCTCACCTCGCTGAAGTTCGAAGAGGACATCGTCACCCGGACGATGCAGTATATCCCGTCGCGCATCACCCTCGAGAACTACGTCAAGCTCTGGAACCAGTCGGGCTATCCGGTGCTGGTGATCAACAGCCTGATCGTCACCTCGACCACGGTGCTGCTGTGCCTGCTCACCGGCACGGTCGCCGCCTATGCGTTCAGCCGCTTCCAGTTCAAGGGCCGCACCCAGCTGATGCTGGGCTACCTGGTGGTCCGGATGTTCCCGGCGGTGCTGATGATCATTCCGCTGTTCATCATCATGCGGCAGGTGGGCCTGCTCGACAGCACGGTCGGCCTGGCGGTGGCCTATACCAGCTTCCTGCTGCCGCTGTTCGTCTGGATGCTGAAGGGCTTCTTCGACGCCGCTCCCAAGGAGCTCGAGAGCGCCGCGCGCATCGACGGCACCACGCGGCTGGGCGCCATGTTCATGGTGGTGATCCCGCTCGCCCGCAACGGGCTGCTCGCCACCTGCGTGTTCGTCGCCATCGCCGCCTGGAACGAGTTCCTGTTCGCGCTGATGCTGACCACCAGCCAGGGCTCGCGCACCTGGCCGGTCGGGCTTCAGCTGATGGTCGGCGAATTCCAGCTGCCCTGGGGCATGCTGGCCGCCGGTGGCATGATTTCCATCCTCCCCGTCATCGTGCTGTTCGCCATCGTGCAGCGGGCGATGGTCGCCGGCCTCACCGCCGGCGCAGTGAAAGGCTGATCCAATGGCGACCCTGTCGATCAACTCCATCCGCAAGAGTTTTGGCACCGTCGAGGTGCTGAACAACATCGATATCGAAGTCGAGGATGGCGGCTTCCTGGTGCTGCTCGGGCCCTCGGGCTGCGGCAAGTCCACGCTCTTGTCGATCATTGCCGGGCTCGAGAACAGCTCGGGCGGCGACATCCTGATCGGCGACCGGAACGTCAACGACGTGCATCCCAAGGACCGCAACATCGCCATGGTGTTCCAGTCCTACGCGCTCTACCCGACCATGCCGGTGCGCCGGAATATCGGTTTCGGACTCGAGATGCGGAAGGTGGACGCCAGGGAGCGCGAGGCGGCGGTGCAGCGCGCGGCGGAGCTCCTGCAGATCGAGCACCTGCTCGACCGCAAGCCGGGGCAACTGTCGGGCGGGCAGCGACAGCGCGTCGCCATGGGGCGGGCGATCGTCCGCAACCCCGACCTGTTCCTGTTCGACGAGCCGCTGAGCAATCTCGACGCCAAGCTGCGCGTCGAGATGCGCACCGAGATCAAGCGGCTGCACGACCGGCTCGGCACCACCACGGTCTATGTCACGCACGACCAGGTCGAGGCGCTGACGCTCGGCACCAAGGTGGCGGTGATGAAAGGCGGGGTGATCCAGCAGCTCGCCGACCCCGAAACCATCTACGACCGGCCGGCCAACATGTTCGTTGCCGGCTTCATCGGCTCGCCGACGATGAACTTCCTCAGCGGCATGCTGGAGCAGGGCGATGGCGGATTGGTGCTGCGGCACAGTGCCGGCGCGCTGGCGCTCGGCGGGTTGCAGCAGGATGTCGGCGCGTTCGTCGGGCGTGAAGTGACCGCCGGCATCCGGCCGGAAACGCTCGATGTCGGCCAAGGCGCGGCGGGGCTTGCCGGCGTTGTCGACGTGGTCGAGCCGACCGGCCCGGACACCATGGTGATCGTCAGTGTCGGCGGCCAGCTGATCACGGCGCGGCTCGGGCCCAAGGCGCGGCCGAAACCAGGCGATACGCTCAATCTCAGCGTCGATACCGCCGCCATCAATCTCTTCGACCCCACGACGGGCAACCGGATCTAGCCAGCATGAGCAGCGCCCCAATCCTGCCGTCCATCGCGGCGGGCGATATCCTCCCCTTGCCCGAATGGGCGCTGCTGCAGCGACAGATCTTCGCGGTGCTGGATGCGGCGGCGATCGAGTTCGCCGACCGCTACACGCGGGCCGACGGCACGCTGATCTGGCGCGATCGCTGGCCGGGCATGGATGGTTCGGACGACCCCTATGAGGGGTTCATGAACATGCCGCTGTTCTACGCGCTGGGCGGCTCCGAGGAAGTCTACAAACGTTCGCGCACCATCTGGGACGGCATCACCTGGCAGTGGACCGAATACGGGCAGATCCACCGCGAGTACGACGCCTATTACGACTGGATGCACCACGGCGAGAGCAACCTGTTCTTCTACTTCTTCGGGCTCGCCGACCCCGCCGTGCCCAAGGACCGCCAGCGGACCCGGCGCTTTGCCGGCTTCTACAATGGCGAGGACGCCGAGGCGCAGAACTGGGATGCCGAGAAGCGGCTGATCCGCTCGCCCATCACCGGCAGCCGGGGCCCGCGCTTCACCCAGACGGCGGAGGATTGGTCGACGCATCGCGAAATCCTCGACGACTATCTGCCGCCTTTCGAAGACCTGCCGGGGATCGACCGATACGGCATGAAGACGCCGTGGTCGGACAATGCGACCTATGCGGAAATCCTGAGCCGCATCAACCAGCGGCAGTCGCGCGGCGACGTGCCGCTCAACCTCGGCGCCACCTCGTTGATGACCCACGCCTTCGCCTATACCGGCGAGGAGAAATACCGGGCCTGGGTGCTCGACTATCTCGCGGCCTGGGAGGAGCGCACCGCAAGGAATGGCGGGATCACGCCCGACAACATCGGTCTCTCAGGCGAGATCGGCGAATACAACGAGGGCAAGTGGTGGGGCGGTTACTACGGCTGGCGCTGGCCGCACGGCTCGTTCTCGCTGCTCGAACCGCTCTGCGTTTCCGGAGTCAATGCGGCGGTCCTTACCGGCGATATGGCGCATCTCAAGCTGGCGCGTTCGCAGCTCGACATGCTGTGGGGGCTCAGGCGCGAGGAGGGCGGCCAGCAACTGGTGCCGAACCGGCACTATGACGAAGGCTGGCGCGACTATCGCCGCTGCCATCCGATGTACGGGGTGTACCTGTGGAACGTCTCGACGGCCGAGGAGGACGCGGAGCGGGCCGAACGCGGCTGGGCCGGCGAGCTGTTCGACAAAGTGAACCCTGACTATCACGGCTACGGCAAGACCAATGGCGGCCATATGGGCTTCAACGGCAACACCGCGCAGTGGTTCAAGTTCATGCGCGGCAAATATCCGACCTATCCGGAAGAGGTGCTGAGGGCCGACCTCAAGACCATCACCGAGCAGATCGCCAGTTATCGCAAGGCCGAGAACGATCCGGAGACGATGGATCACTATCGGGAGTCGATGACCATCCACATGTGGCAGCAGTTGACGCCGATGGTCGTGGAGGCGCTGACCCAGCTGACGCTGGGCGGCCCGATGCATGTCTATCATGGCGGGTTGCAGGTGGCGCGGTTCCGCTATTTCGATGCGGCCGGCAAACGCCCGGGGCTGCCGCAGGGCGTCGCGGCGCTGGTCGATGGCCTCACGCACGATGGCGCGACGCTGACGCTGGTGAACACCGACGCGGTGCATGCGGCGGAAGTGGTGATCCAGGGCGGGGTGTTCGGGGAGCACGACATCACGTCCGTGCAACTGAGCGATGCCGCGCCGGTGGCGGTCGGCGGGCGGTGGGTTACGGTGAAGCTTGGGGCGGGCGCGACGGCGCGGCTGACGCTGGGGATGCGGCGCTTCGCCCATGCGCCGAGTTATGACACGCCCTGGGTGCGTGCGGCGGATGGGCCGACACCGTTGTTGGGGCGGGAGGGGTAGGTCGCCGCGAGCGTCGAGCGCGCTGCACACCCCACCCCATCCCTCCCGGTCAAGGGGAGGGTGCCCGCCGGTGCTCGTGGCTACATCCAGCCACAACCTCGATGCCCACCTCCCCGTTGACGGGGAGGCAAGCGAAGCTTGGGAGCGAGAGCGACCTAGCGTAGCTCGGAGGGGGTGTGCGGAGGCACCGTGGGTGGGGCCCACCCCCACCCAGCTCCGCTAACTCGCTGCGCGCGCAGCTGCGCTACCCTCCCCACAAGGGGGAGGGAAACCTGACTGCCGGCTCTCGGTTCTATCGTCTCCCTCCCCTTGATGGAGAGGGCAGCGGAGCTTGGCGGCTTGCCGCCTAGCGAAGCTGGGTGGGGTGGAGCCAAGCGCTCCGGTCTACCCCCGTCGCTGCGCCAGATAGATGTGGTCGCACGCCAGCACCGTCTCGCCGCGCTGGTTGAGCACCCGCACCTGCTCGGTCACGCGCCCGTAGTTCGGGCGCTTAGGGTCGTCGTCGAGCCCGGTGATGGTCAGTTCGGTGTGGATGGTGTCGCCGATGAACACCGGTTTGGGAAAGCGCAGGCGTTCGTAGCCGTAGGTGAAGGCGAGCGGGTTGATTTCGGTGGCGGTCAGCCCGATGCCGATGGCGAAGGTCATGGTGCCGTGGGCGATGCGCTGGCCGAACTCGGAGGCCTTCATGAACTCGGCGTCCATGTGGTGCGGGAAGAAGTCGCCGGTGTGGCCGGCGTGGACGACGAAGTCGGTCTCGGTGATGGTGCGGCCGCTGGTCTTGCGGACTTCGCCGACGACATAGTCCTCGAAGTGGCGCGGCCGCTCCATCAGAAGCTCTCCCGGAACAGGCGATCGAGATCGGCAAGAATGGTCGCGGGCGCTTCGTGCCCCATCAGCCCGATGGTCAGGCGCTTCGAAGCGGCATCCTGGAACGCCATGTAGCCATTGTGGCGCGGCCGCACATAGGCCCCCTCCAGCGTCCTGCGGGTGCCGCGATAGAAGTTTCCGGCGGCGGCATTCACCGCCTCGTCTTCCCAGGCGTCGGCATGGCCGGGCTGGCCGCCGGAACTGGCATAAAGGGTGCGCTGCACTTCAGACGAGGCGACCCAGTAGGCGTAGTCGATGGCGGCTGTCTTGTTCTGAGAGAAGGCGGAGACGGCGATGCCGGTGCCGCCGAGGGCCGAGCCCTTGGCGCCGGGCAACGGGATATCGGCGAAGGTGAGCTGGTGCGGGCGGAAGCCCGGCACGGCATAGCTGACATAGCCGTAGCCGAGCGGCATCAGCGCTACCCTGGCGTCCGGGCGCGCCATCGCCTCGGAAGCGGCAATGGGGTCCATGGTGAAATCGGCGGGGTCGAGATGCGCCGCGACCTCGGCCAGCATCGCGATGGCGCGGATGCCGGCGGCAGTGTCGACCAGCGGACCGTTCTCGACCGCGCAGGGATGGCCGAGATTGGCGGTGAGGGTGAAAAAGCTCATCATCGAGTGCGGCGGCAGCAGCGGGAAGACGACGCGGCCGGCCCTGGCCAGCGCCACCACCTCATCCCAGCTCTGCGGTGGCTCGATCAGGTCGGCGCGATAGGCCATGACCTGCGTCGCCGCATCGATGGGGAAGGCCCACTGGTGCCCGGCATAGGCATAGCTCGGGTAGGACCGGCCGACCGAGCCTTCGGCCAGTGCCGTGCGTTCGGCCTCGCGAGCCGGCACGTCGAGCGGCGCGAGGCAGCCTTCCTCGACCACCTGGCCGACATGCGGGTGGTCGATGACGATCATGTCATACTGGCGCGCCAGTTCCTCGACCGGGAAGGACTCGAAATCCTGAAGGCTCCGCTTGTCCCACTCGATGGTGACGCCGGTCTTCGCCGCCCAGGCGGTCGCGGTGGCCACCATCGGGTCATAGCCGCGGGGGTGGCTCCAGGTCATGCCCCTGAGGGTGGTCACAGTCCGAACTCCTTGCGGATTTCTGCGCTCTGCTCGCCGATCAGCGGGGCGGCGCGTCGCGTCTGGGTGCGCTGGCCGTCGATGCGGAGCGGCGAGCGGGTGGTGAGGATGGAAACGCCGTCATCGCGTGTCACGGTCTGCAGCATGTCGAGCGCCTTGAAGCCTTCGCTTTCGAGCAGCTCGGGCCACTCGAGCACCTTGGCGCACCAGATATCGGCGGGCTCGAGTACGGCGAGCCATTCGGCGGTGGTACGGGTGGCGAGGCGTTCGGCGATGATGCGCTTGATCTCGTCGCGGGCGCTGAACCAGCTCTTGGGATCGGTGGCGAAGCGGTCGAGTTCAGGCAGCCCGAGCAGGTCGCGGATCTTGCCGAGCGGCGTCATGGCGAGCGCCAGCCAGCCGTCGGCCGTGGGATAGACACCGTAAGGCGCCGAGAGGTACGCGTGGGCCGAGCGGAAGCCGGAGCGCTTCGGGGTGCGACGCCCATCGTTCAGGTGGGTGGTCAGCACCTCGAACTGGAAATCGACCAGCGCCTCGAGGAGGCTGGTTTCGACATGCGCGCCTGTCCCGGTGCGCCCCTTCTTCACCAGCGAGGCGAGGATGCCCTGGGCCACGGCAGCGCCGGCCAGCATGTCGGCAATGGCGAGGCCGAAGGGCACCGGGCCCTGGTCGTGGTCGCCATTGAGCCACATGACGCCGGAACGAGCCTGCGCCAGGAGGTCCTGGCCAGGGCGCTGTACCCACGGACCCGCCTCGCCATAACCTGTTATGGAAGCGTAGACGATGCCCGGGTTGATCGCCTTGACGCTGTCGTAGTCGAGGCCGAGCCGCTCGATGACGCCGGGGCGGAAATTCTGCAGCATCACGTCGGCCTGGCCGAGCAGCTTCCGGAGCGCCGCGATGTCGTCGGGGTTCTTGAGGTCGAGCGCCAGGCTTTCCTTACTGCGGTTGATAGCGTGAAAGATCGTCGAGTCGCCGCCGATCTCGGTGTCACTGAGATAGAGCCGGCGGCTCAGGTCGCCGCCTTCGGGGCGTTCGATCTTGATGACGCGGGCACCGAGGTCCTGCAGGCGCAGCGAGGCGTAGGGGCCGGAGAGGAACTGGCAGAGATCGATGACGAGCACGCCATCGAGAGGGAGGCTGGTCATTTCTCAGTTTTGCCTTCGAAGTCGGCTGCGTTGCGGTACTTCACGGTCTGCAGATGCTCGCAGTAGAGCACCAGTTCGCCCTCACCCTTGAACACTTCGTAGCTGGCGCGGATCAGGCCGAGCTCCCTGTACTTTGGGCGTTTTTCCATGTTGGTGCGGATGGCGTAGATGGTGTCGCCGATGAAGGTCGGCTTGATGAACCTCAGCTTGTCGTAGCCGTAGCTGAAGGCGTTGATGCAGTTGGTGGCGACAAGCCCGAGCCCGGCCGAGAAGACGAAGGCGCCAGCGACGAGGCGGCGACCGAACTGGCCTTCGGTGCTGGCGAAGATCTCGTCGGCCACATAGGGATGCATGTCGGTGACCAGGGCGTTGAACTGCATGCTCTCGCCCTCCGAGATGGTGCGGCGGAGCGAGCGGATTTTGTGGCCGACCTCGAAATCCTCGTAGAACCAGTTTTCGGCGTTCCACACCGGCAATCGGGCATGCTCGATCGGCATGGTGGTCGGGTTGGTGGAGTGAACTCCGACAGTCGGCGTGCTCATGGTGCTGACCTCACGGGGGTGGCCGGTTTGGCGGCGGACTCGAAAGCGGCTTCGACCAGGGCCATGGTGTGCCAGGCGTCTTCGACGCCGGTGACGAGGCGGTCATCTTCGCCGGCGGCAAATCGCTGCAGGTTGCTCATCGTGCCGATGAAGGCATGCGGGAACCACTTTCCCTCGAGTGGCACCTGGGTCCACTCGCTTCCCCGACGGGTGATCCACAGTTCATCCGGCTCACCCTCGGGATAGTTGAGCAACAGGCCGAGCTTGACCATGGCTGCACCCTCGGTGCCCTCGAAACGGAAGCTCGCATCCTGAAAGCGCCGGCCGAAATCGTGGTTGTGGTTGATCGAGAAGGTGACGCGCTGGTCGGGCGCGAAATCGAACAGCGCCGACGTGCGGGTCTGGGCCAGCGCCGTCGACGGGTGTCCCATCGTGCGGGCATGAACGCCGCTGGGGTTGCCGAGCAGGGCGCGGAGCGTATCGAGATAGTGGATCGAGTGCACCGCGATCTCGACCCTGGGCATGCCGTTGAGGAACGGGAACAGGTGCCAGGGGGTGACGAGGTTGAGATGCACCTCGACATCGACCAGGCGGCCGAACCAGCCACGCTCAACCGCATCCGCAACGGCCAGCATCATGGGCGAGAAGCGAAGCTGGAAGTTGACCGCGGCCTTGAGCGACTTGGCCCGGCAGAGCTGCAGGATCGCTGTGGCCTCGGCGAGGTCGCGGCCCATCGGTTTCTGCAGCAGCACGGCGGCGCCTTCCGGCAGTTCTGGCAGCACGTCGAGATGGGCGGCCGGCGGTAAAGCGAGATCGTAGACGGCACCGGGCATGGCGACCGCCTCGTCCAGCGAGGCAAAGGCGCGGGTTCCCCACGTCTCGGCGGCTGCCCCGGCGCGCGCGGCATCAAGGTCGAACACGCCAGCCACCGGCAAGCCGGCGAGCTGGTAGGCCGGCAGATGCGCATCGGTGACGATGCCGCCGGCGCCGATGATGACGATCGGCCTGGGGGTGCTTGGCCGGGGCCAACTTTGCCTGAGCGCTCCGACGTCGATGCTCACCTGCTCCTCGCCCGCTGTGCCACATCCATTCTTATGTGAATGGGTATTTCACATGTGGGCCGCTGGAGCAACGCTGATATATCAGATGCGGTAGATGCGCTCGGCGTTGCGGTGGAACAGTTTCGCCTGCTCGTCGGGGCTGGCGCCGGCGACGATCTCCCGGGAGGCATTGACCCAGCGCGTGAGATCGGCGGTCAGCGTCAGCACCGGATAGTCCGACCCCCAGACGACGCGATCCCAGCCGAAGCACTCGATGATGTGGTCGACGAAGGGGCGGAGGTCGGCGGCGGTCCAGTCGGGGCCGGCATAGGCGACGATGCCGGAAATCTTGGCGGCTACATTGGGCAAAGCCGCCAACGCCGCGATCTCGCGTCGCCATGGGTCGAGCGCCTTGGCCGCCACGTCCGGGATGCCGCAATGATCGAGCACGAACTGCACCTCGGGGCAGCTTTCGACCAGTTCGCGGCCGACCGGCAGTTGCTTACCGAGCACGCAGAGGTCGAAGGGCAGGTGCTTGTCGGCGAGGCGGCGGAGGTTGGAACGGAACAACTCGCCCCGGCTCAATTCGTCCGGCGAGGTGTGAAGGATGCGGCGGAAGCCCCTGACGCCCTTCAATGCCGCGAGGCGATCGAGATAGGCCGGGAAATCCGGGCTCTCGGGACGACAGGCGGCGATGGCGCCGACCACCAGTGGATGCACATCGAGCGCGTGGCGGGTTTCGGCCTCCATGTCAGGTTCGGCGACGTCCACCTCCATGTGCAACGCCGCCTCGATGCCGAGCTCCCGGGCTTCAGCCGCATAGGCTTCGGCTGGCCATGCTCTGTTCAGTGCCCCGCCGCCCTCGAGCCAAGGGTAGGTGAAGCGATCCATGTGCACCAGGTGCAGATGGGTATCGATAATGCGCATGCTTGACCTCCCATTTACTCTTCTCCGACGATAATAGGAGGCCGCAGAAGCGGCTATTACGCGTTCGTCGACAGCCAGTTAGGCGCGTGTCGTGATCGTGGATGCCGCATTGTCGCCTCATAGTCGCCGCCGTTTGACGGTTGCTTGGGCCTGCGACATTCAATGGGAATTGTCCCATCGGGCACGGCGGGTCGGCCGGAGCTCACCACAGCAGCCGTCCGGCCATGGACGGGGTGAGTTCGGCGCAGCCGAGGGCAGGGGTAGTCGGGACTGTTACAGCGGCGGGTAAGAATCGGTCTGGCCATGCTGGCCCTGGCGCCATTGCTGGCGTCGGGGGCATCGGCATTCGAGTTCCTGGGCATCAAGCTGTTCGAGGATCAGAGCGAGATCGACGCCGATGCGGTGATCGGCGATCCACAGACCTATACGGCAACGCTCGAGACCACGGCGACCGGCGATGTGGCGAACGCCATTCGCGGCGCTTCCGCACTGCTCGCCGACCAGGGCGCCCCCGCCTCCGGCGCGGCGGGGCTGCTGGCCAAGGCGCGCAGCGATTATCGGCGGATTCTGGCGGCGCTCTACAACCAGGGCTATTACGGCGGAGCGATCAGCATCCTGGTCGGCGGCAAGGAAGCGGCGAACCTGCCGCCCGATACCGACCTGCCCGATCCCGTAGCGGTGGTGCTGAAGGTTGATTCCGGCCCGCTGTTCCGCTTCGGGGCGGTCAGGATCGCCAACCGGGCGCCGCTCGCGAGCGAGCCGGGCGACGAGGTCGAACAGCCGGAGGTTGCCGGGTTCGGGGCGGGTCTCGTGGCCAAGGCCACAGTGGTCGGACGGGCCGAGCAACTGGCGGTCGATGCCTGGCGGCAGCAGGGTTATGCCGAGGCGAAGGTCGCCGACCGGCAGGTGGTTGCCGACCATGCCAGCAACACCGTCGACGTCACCATCACGGTGGCGCCGGGGCGGCATGCGACGGTCGGGCCGCTGGGGGTCAGCGGGACGACGCGCATGGACCCGCAGTTCGTGGCGCAGCAGACCGGACTGATTGCCGGTGCGGATTATGATCCCGACGATATCGCACGGGCCGAGAAGCGACTGGCGCGGCTCGACGTGTTTCGCGCCATGCGGGTCGAGGCGGCCGGCGCCATCGGCAATGACGGCGTGCTGCCGTTCAATGTCATCGTCGAGGAGCAGGCGGAGCGGCGGTTCGGCGTCGGTGCCACCTACTCGACCGTCGATGGGCTGGGCATCGAAGGCTTCCATCTGTGGCGCAACCTGTTCGGGCGGGCGGAACGGCTGCGGCTCGACGCCAAGGTCGCCGGCATCAACTGGCCGATCGCCACCGAAGAGTTCGACTACGCCTTCGGCGGCACCTTCACCAAGCCAGGCTTCCTCAACCCCGACAACGACCTGGTCGCCGCGGTCTCGGCCGAGCGCAGCGTGCTGCCGGCCTATACCGAGACCTCGGCTTCGGCGCGGGTGGGGCTGACGCAGTACCTGTTCGACCAACTGACGCTCGACGGTTCGGTTTTCTACGAGCGTTCGCTGTTCGAGGACGATTTCGGCACCCGTAACTTCTCGCTCGCGGGGCTCAGCGGCGGGCTGATCTGGGATGCACGCGACGATTCCGCCGATGCCAGCGAGGGGTTCTACGTCAACGTGACGGCGGAGCCGTTCTACGAGTTCTACTACGGCAACCCGGCGTTCCGGACGACCGCCGAGGTGCGCGGCTATCTCAACGTCCTGGGCGACAAGCAGTTGGTGCTGGCCGGCCGCGCCAAGGTCGGTGCGCTGGTCGGGCCCGCTATCGACGAAATCCCGCCGGATCGGCTGTTCTTCGCCGGCGGGGGTGGCTCGGTGCGCGGCTATGGTTTCAAGAGCATCGGGGTGCCTGGGCCGGGCGATACGGTGACCGGCGGCAAATACCTGGTCGAGGGCTCGCTCGAAGCCCGCTACAAGGTCACCAACGATATCGGCGTCGTCGCCTTCGTCGATGGCGGCTATGTCGCCGCCGAGGAGTTTCCGGGGCTCGACCAGCTGCGCATCGGCGTCGGCGCCGGTGTGCGCTACTATACCGGGCTCGGGCCCTTGCGGCTCGACCTGGCGGTGCCGCTCAACAAGCGGCCCGGCGACCCCGACTACGCGCTCTATGTCGGCATAGGACAGGCGTTTTGAAACGGGTTCTCGCCACCGGCATGATGCTTGGCTTCGGCCTCGTGGCCGCGATGCCGCTCGTCGCGCAAGACAACGGGCAGATGACCGCCGAGCAGCAGAAGGACTGGTTCGTCGGCTTTGTCGAAGGGCAGCTGTCGACGCCGGACCGGCAGATCCGCATCTCCAATATCGATGGCGCGCTGTCTTCGACCGCCTCGATCCGCGAGGTCACCATTTCCGACAAGCAGGGGGTGTGGCTGCGGGTCAACAATGCGGCGATCGACTGGGATCAGGGCGCGCTGTTCACCGGGCGGCTGCTGGTCAGGGCGCTCACCGCCGACAGCATCGAGTACCTGCGCAACGCCATCCCGAGCGGCGATCCCAACCTGCCGGCGCCGGAAGCGGCGCCGCTGGCGATCCCGGATTTTCCGGTGGCGATCCAGCTCGACAAGCTGAGCGTGCCCAAGGTGACGTTCGGCGAGAGCGTGTTCGGGCTCGGCTCGGAGATTTCGGTCGACGGCAGTTTCCGGCTGGAAGGCGGCTCGCTCGATACCGGGCTCGACATCGTCCGGCTCGACGGGCCGGGCGGCAAGCTCGACCTCGATATCGCCTACAAGAAGGCCGACAACAGCATCGATGTCGGGGTGACGCTGACCGAACCGCCCAACGGCATCCTCGCGAACCTGCTCAACATCGAGGGCAAGCCCGAGATGGCGCTGGCGGTCAACGGTTCGGGTCCGGTCGCCGATCTCAGGACCACAATGACGCTCGACGCCGGCGGCACCCGCGCGCTGGAAGGATTGGCGACGATCGTGCAGAAGCCGGAGGGCATGGCGGTCGATGCCGACCTCGGCGGGCCGATCGGCGTGCTGGTGGCGCCGACCTATCGAGCATTCTTCGGGCCAGAGACTTCGCTCAAGGCTTCGGCACTGGTCCGCTCGGCGGGCGGTGTCGAAATCTCCGGGCTGAAACTCAGCGGCGGGCAACTGGGGCTCGAGGGTTCAGCAGCGACGACGGCAGACGGCTTCCTGAGCCGGCTCGACCTCGCGGCGACCATTGCCGACCCCACCGGCGATCGCGTCATCCTGCCGGTGCCGGGTGCGGCGACCAGCATCGATCGCGCCACGCTGAAGGTGGATTTCGGCGGCGCCGGCAGCGACGACTGGTCGGCCGACCTCGTCGCCAGCGGTTTCACCAATGGCGGGCTCAGGGCGAACGAGGTGACGCTGCGTGGGAACGGCATCGCCAGCAACCTCGATAATCCCGCCGGCCGCCGCCTGACCTTCAACGCCGACGGCATGGTCCAGGGCATCGCGTCCGACGATGCCGACATCCAGGCGGCGCTGGGCGACAGCGCCGGCCTCGGGCTCGCCGGCTTGTGGAACGCGGGCGAGCCGCTGCAGCTGGCGCAGTTCCGCCTCGTCGGCAAGGCGCTGAGCCTGGGGGCTGCCGGCAAGATCGACGATAACGTATTCGACGGGCAGGTGGCGATCGAGACGAGTTCGATCGCGCCGTTCTCGGGCGTCGCCGGGCGCGACCTCGATGGCGCCATGCACCTCACGGCTACCGGCACGGTCAGCCCGCTGATCGGCGGCTTCAACCTGAAGCTCGACGGTACGGCGGATAACCTCGCATTGAGCGAGCCGGCGCTCGACCAGGTGCTGGAAGGCACGGTCAAGCTCAGCGGCCGGGTGGCGCGCACGGAGCAGGGTCTCGAAGCGGAGGGATTCCGCATCGCCAACGACAACGTGCAGATCGCCGCCGACGGCAGCTTCGCCACCGGCGCCGCGGACTTCACCTTTAGCGCTGCCCTTGCCGACCTGGCGCTGGTCTCGGACCAGGCCAAAGGGGCGCTGACGCTCACCGGCACCGCCAAGGGCAAGGGCGCCATCGCGCTCGACGTTGCGGCCAAGGTGCCGAGCGGCACGCTGGCCGGCAAGAGGCTCTCGGACGCGGCGTTCGGCTTTACCGGCCAACTGGCCGAGGACGGCAGTCTGACCGGGCAGCTCAAGGGCGATGCGTTCCTCGAGCGGTTCCGTGTGGCGCTGGGCGGCGATGTGGCGGTGAACGCGACCACCAGGCGGCTCAGCGGGCTGCGCTTCGAGGCCGGGCCGACGCTGGTGAGCGGCGACGTGGTGCAGGATGCTCAGGGGTTGCTGACCGGCACGCTCAAGCTCGCCTCGCCCAACGTCACCACAGCCGCGGCGCTGCTGCTGCTCGATGCCACCGGCAGCGCCGATGCGACAATCGCGCTGGTCCCCAGTGCCGGCAAGCAGAGCGCCGAGATTTCAGGTTCGGTCGAAAAGCTCGCCGTCAAGGATGTGTCGGTGGGCGCTGCCTCCATCCAGGCCTCGATCTCCGACCTGTTCGGCGTGCCGGCTATCGACGGCACGGTGAATGGCCGCGCCATCGCGGCGGGCGGCATCACCATCGACACGCTGGCGGCCCGCGCCTCGCGCACCGGCGACGCCACCGCGTTCGACGCGACGGCGGCGCTGGCCAACCGCACCAATGTGGCGCTGGCCGGCAACCTCGCGCCGCTCGACAAGGGCTATCGGTTGGTGCTCGATCGGGCCGAGCTGACCCAGGGGCAGTTGCGGGCTCGTCTGGCGCAGCCGACGGCGCTGGCGATATCAGGCGACACCGTCAGCCTTGATGCCGTGCAATTCGATGTCGGCGGCGGGCGCATCTCGGCCACCGGCAGTGCCGGCTCGAAGCTCGACATCGCACTCGATGTCAAAGCCTTGCCGCTGTCGATCGCCAACGCCATCGCTCCCGATCTCGGGCTTGCCGGCACGCTCAACGGCAGCGGCCGGATCACCGGCTCTGCCAACGACCCCAACGCCAGCTTCACCATTGCCGGCTCCGGGGTCTCGGCGGCGGCCATCAGCGAATTCGGCATCACACCGATGCAGTTCGCCGGGCGGGGCAGTTTCGCCAAGCAGACCCTGGTGCTGGAGACCGCCTCGGCGCAGGGTGCCGGCGGGCTGCAGCTCAGCGCCAGCGGTCGCGTGCCGTTCAATGGGCGCGGGCTTGCTGTGGAGGTGCAGGGCTCGGCGCCACTGGCACTCGGCAACCGCTTCGTCGCCGATCGTGGCGGCCAGCTCAGCGGCACCGCCAACCTCAATGCGCGGGTCACCGGCAGCCTCACCGCCCCGCAATTCTCCGGTACGGTTTCGACCAGCGGCTCGGGCTATATCGATCCGGCACTGAACCTCAGGCTGGTCGACATTTCCGGCCGCGCCAGCCTCGCCGGCAACCGCATCAACATCGACAGCCTGACGGCCGGGCTCGCGACCGGCGGGTCGCTGTCGGTCGGCGGGTCGGTGGGGCTCGGCGCGGGCAACCCGGCCGATATCGCGCTGCGGCTCAACTCGGCCCGCTATGCCGATGGCAACCTGTTCGTCGCCACCGTCTCGGGCGACCTGGCGCTCAAGGGCCGGCTCGACGCCAGCCCGACCCTGTCGGGCAACGTGATGATCGAGAAGGCCGACATCACCATTCCGGACTCGCTCGGCGGCGCCGGGACGATCATCGATGCCAAGCACGTCAACGCGTCCAAGCCGGTGCTGGTGACGCTGAAACGGGCGGCGGTCACCGCGTCCGGCGCGCCGATGCCACAGCGGCGGCCCTCGGTGGTGCAACTCGACGTCACCGTCAACGCGCCGAACCAGATCTTCGTGCGCGGTCGCGGGCTCGACGCCGAAGTCGGCGGTTCGGTGCGGCTCACCGGCTCGGTCAACGACATTCGGCCGGTCGGCGGCTTCCAGCTTAATCGCGGGCGGCTCGCCATCCTCGGGCAGCGGGTCACCTTCGAGGAAGGCTCGGTGACGCTGGTCGGCGATCTCGACCCGTTCCTCGATTTCACCGCGCGCACCGAAGGCGACGGCATCACGGTGTTCGTCAATGTCACCGGCCGGGTCTCCGAACTGGACATCGGCTTCAGTTCCAACCCGCAACTGCCGGAAGACGAGGTGCTGTCGCGGCTGTTGTTCAAGCGCTCGATGGGCGAGCTGACGCCGATCCAGCTGGCCAAGCTCGCCGGCGCCGCAGCGGAACTGGCCGGCGGCGGCGGTGGTTCGCTGGTCGACTCGCTGCGCGCCAAGGCCGGGCTGGACGATCTCGACGTGGTCACCAACGAAGACGGCAGCCTCGCGGTGCAGGCCGGCGCGTACCTCCAGGACAATATCTATCTGGGTGTGCAGGCCGGCGCTGACGGCAACTCGCGGGTGACGGTCAACCTCGACATCACCAAGGACATCCGGGCCAAGGTCTCGACCGGCACGAACGGGGATTCGAGCGTCGGGGTGTTCTACGAGAGCGATTATTAGCGGGTTTTGTTCGGCCCGAACGGGCATGATCGCAATCCAAACTCGGTGTCATCCCAGCGAAAGCTGGGATCTCCGTTTTTGACGGGCATCGCAAAACGGAGGTTCCCGCTTTCGCGGGAATGACCCGGTGGATGGGGCGGTTTTGCTCGCCTCCGTGTTGAGGTACGTGCCCAAGCAACTCCACCAAAGACGAAACAAACACTAACATGTCAGTGCTTGCGCAAACGTTTGCGACCAAGTAGCCTTGGTGTTGCCCGCGGATGAGGAAAACAACCCGCGTCGGGCGCTCAGAGGAGGATAGATTCATGGATAGACGCAGTTTCCTGTGGTCTTCGGTGGCGCTTGGCGCGCTCGCCGTTGCTGCTCCCAATGCCTTCGCGCAGGACAAGCTGACCATCCTGGGCTCGGTGCCCAGTCTCGGCTTCCCGTTCTTCGTGCATATGCTGAACCAGATCAAAGCCGAGGCCGAGGCGCAGGGCGTCAATATCATCGAGAGCGACGGCCAGAATTCGGCGCCCAAGCAGACGGCCGATATCGAGGCGGCGATCGTTCAGAAGGTCAACGCCATCGTCATCTCGCCGCTCGACGTCAACGCGCTGGCGCCGGCGATCGAGCAGGCGGTGCAGGCCGGCGTGCCGGTGGTGACCATTGACCGCCGTGTCGACGGGGTCGAGGGCATCCTCGCCCATGTCGGCGCCGACAACGTCAAGGGCGGCGAGGCGGAAGCCCAGGCGCTGGTCGACGCCTTCCCCAACGGTGCCAAGATCTTCCATCTGCAGGGCCAGCCCGGCGCCGGCCCGGCGATCGATCGCAACAAGGGCGTGCACAACGTCATCGATCCGATCAAGGACAAGTACCAGATCATCTTCGAGCAGACCGCCAACTTCGCCCGTGCCGAGGCGCTGTCGGTTACCGAGGCGGGCCTTGCCGCCAACGGCAAGCCCGACGCCATCATCTGCGCCAATGACGACATGGCGCTCGGGGCCATCGAGGCCTGTGCCGCCCGCGGCTTCACCGATGTGAAGATCTACGGCTTCGACGCGCTGCCGGAGGCGCTGGCGGCGGTCCGTGACGGCACGCTCGCCGGCACGGTCGAACAGTTCCCGGGCGAGCAGTCGCGCACCGCGGTCCGCATCGCGGTGGCCTATGCCAAGGACAAGACCGAGCCGGCCGAGAAGCTGGTGCTGCTGACCCCGGTGGTCATCGGCAAGGACAATCTCGACAAGGCCGAGCGGATCGGCGAAGCCGGGTAAGTTTCCTCCCGCCAACTGGCGCGCCGGCGGTCCAATGTGCAAGCATCGCCGCCGTCGGTGCGCCAGGGGCGTCGGTGCGCGTCGGAGCAGGCGCGACCGTTCAACTGCATCGGGAGAGGGCACGATGGCTGCTGTTGCCGTCGCGGAACAAGTTGCGCCGCCGCTTCTCGAAGTGGTGGGCGTTTCCAAGCATTTTGCCGGTGTCACCGCGCTGAACGACGTCTCGCTCGATGTGCGGCGCGGAGAAATCCTCGGGCTGCTCGGGGAGAATGGCGCCGGCAAGTCGACGCTGTTGAAAATCCTCTCCGGGGCGCAGCCGCCGAGCAGCGGCCGCATCGTGTTCGATGGCGCCGAGTATCGGCCGCAGAGCCCGGATGCCGCCAAGCGCGCCGGCATCGTCACCATCTACCAGGAACTGAGCCTGATTCCGACGCTGTCGGTGGCCGAGAACATCTTCATCGGCCGCGCGCCGTTGGGCGCCTTCGGCATCATCGACTGGCGGCGCATGCGGCGCGAGACCACCGGCATCATCGCGCGCGTGGGGCTGACGATCGATCCGGACACGCCGGTCTCGGCGCTGTCGGTGGCCGAGCAGCAACTGGTGGAGATCGCACGCGCCCTGTCGCTCGAGAGCCGGCTGATCATCATGGACGAGCCGACCTCGGCGCTGACCGAGACCGAGGTGAGCCAGCTGCTGCGGATCATGTCGCAACTGCGCGCCGAGGGCGTCGCCATCATGTTCGTGACGCATCGGTTGGAGGAAGCCTCGGCGATCTGCGATCGCATGACGGTGCTGCGCGACGGCCGGCTCGCCGGGCATCTCAACCGCACCGAGGCGCCGATCGCCATTCCCGAGATCATCGAGAAGATGGTGGGGCGGGCGGCTTCGGAACTCTATGCACGGCCGACGCAGCGTAACGCCGCCGGCGCGGTGCGGCTCAGCGTCCGGGGGCTGCGCACGGTGCGCGACCCCGAGGCGCCGCATGCCACCGTACTCGACGGTGTCGATCTCGAACTCAAGGCCGGCGAAATCCTCGGCGTCGCCGGTCTGGTCGGCTCCGGCCGTACCGAGCTGGCGCGGGCGATTTTCGGCGCGGACCGGATCGCCGCTGGTACCGTGACGCTCGACGGGCAGCCGATCGCACCGACCTCGCCGGCCGACGCGATCGAACTGGGCATCGGCCTCGTGCCGGAAGATCGCAAGCACCAGGCGATCTTCGCCATGCTGGGCATCCTGCAGAACTTCTCGGTGGCGGCGCTCAGAACCTATTCCAACGGCCTCGGCATCATGGCCGAGGGCCGGGAACGGGCAGCGCTGGCCGACTACAAGAAGGCGCTGTCGATCCGCATGGCCTCGCCGGAGCAGGCCATCGACGGGCTGTCGGGCGGCAACCAGCAGAAGGTGATCCTGGCGCGCTGGCTGGCGCGCGACCCGAAGGTGCTGATCGTCGACGAGCCGACGCGCGGCGTCGATGTCGGGGCCAAGGCAGAAGTACACCAGATCCTGGTGCAGCTGGCGGCGCGCGGTATCGCGGTGATGGTGATCTCGTCCGAGCTGCCGGAAGTGCTGGCGGTGAGCGACCGGATCGTCACCATGCGGCAGGGGCGGATCACCGGCGAGATGCCGGCGGTGGACGCAACCGAAGAAAAACTCATGGCGCTGATGGCGCTCGACCAGCGGCAGGGGGAGACCAGATGACGACGACAACCGAACCCGCCGAAAAGAAGGGTCCCAACACCTTCGGTATCCTGAAGCGCTTCGGGCCGCTGCTGTTCCTGTTGGCGCTGGTGGTGGTCTTCACGGCGCTGAAGCCGAGCTTCATCGACCCGATCAACGTGTTCAACATCCTGAGGCAGATCTCGATCACCGGGCTGATCGCCCTGGGGATGACCTTCGTCATTCTCACTGCCGGCATCGATCTCAGTGTCGGCTCGCTCCTTGCCTTCTGCGGCATGGTGGCGGCAGTGGTGGCGAAGGGCGGCACCGCCAATTCGATGTCGCTGTCGGCCGGAGGCGGGCAGGGGTTCGGCTGGTTCGCGGCGCTGCTCGCGGCGGTGGTTGTCGGCTCGGTGGCGGGTGGCGTGCAGGGGCTCGCGATCACGCGGCTGAAGGTGCCGCCCTTCGTCGTGACGCTGGGCGGGCTCACCATCTTCCGCGGGCTGACGCTGACGCTCTCCAATGGCGGGCCGATCTCGGGGTTCGATGCCTCGATGCGCTGGTTCGGCACGGGGCTGGTCGGGCCGGTGCCGGTGCCGGTGATCATCTTCGCGGTGGCGGCGCTGCTCTGCCACCTGGTGCTGCGCTACACCCGCTATGGCCGGGCGGTCTATGCGGTGGGCGGCAATGCCGAGGCGGCTCGGCTCTCGGGCCTGCGCGTCGATCGCATCCTGATCTCGGTCTACATCATCGTCGGGTTCTTCGCCGGGCTCGCGGCCTTCGTCCTCTCGGCGCGGCTCAACTCGTCCGAGGCGGTGGCCGGCATCGGCTACGAGCTGACGGTGATCTCGGCGGTGGTGATCGGCGGCACCTCGTTGTTCGGCGGCATCGGCAGCGTCGGCGGCACCGTGGTCGGCGCGGCGCTGATCGGCGTGCTGCAGAACGGCTTGCAGTTCAACAATGTCTCGTCCTACACGCAGTCCATCGTCATCGGCCTGATCCTGATCGTCGCCGTGGCCTTCGACCGCTGGCTCAAGTCGAGGTCGCGCAGCTAGAGGACCGCCCTCCGGGAGCAGCAATGGTCACCATCAAGGACGTTGCCAAACGCGCGAACGTCTCGTTCACGACCGTCTCCCATGTGATCAACAAGACCCGGCCGGTGAGCGAGGATGCGGCCCGCCGAGTCAATGCCGCGATCGCCGATCTCGGCTATTTCCCCTCCGACGTGGCGCGCGCCCTGCAGTCGAGCCGCACCCGCACCATCGGGATGATCGTCACCACCACCTCGAACCCGTTCTTCGGCGAGGTGATCCGCGGGGTGGAGCGGGCCTGCTTCAGGCATGGCTATACGCTGATGATCTGCAACACCGACGATGTCGCGACCAACCTCGTCGCCTATATGCGGACGCTGTTCACCAAGCGGGTCGACGCCATGGTGGTGATGACCACCAATGCCAGTCCGGAATTCTTCCGCCGGCTGGGGCAGATCAAGCGCGTGCCGGTGGTGGCGATCGACGCGCCGGCCGACACCGTGGCCTCGGTGTTTTCCGACGACTCGGTCGAGGGGGGGCGCCTGGTGGGCGACTATCTCGCGAGATCGAGATTCCGGCGGATCGTCTGTGTCTCGGGACCGGAGAGCCATCCGCGCATGGCGGATCGCATTGCCGGCCTGATGGCAGGTCTCGCGGCGCACGGCATCGGGCTCGATGGCGACTGGCTGGTGCGCACCGACCTCACCATGGATGGCGGGCTCGCGGCGGCCCGTGACATCCTCTCGCGACCGGGGCCGCGCCCCGAAGTGATCTTTGCGCTCAGCGACATTATGGCGATCGGACTGCTGCACGGGCTGCACGACGCGGGCATCGACATCCCTGGAGAGATCTCGGTGGTGGGCTATGACGACATCGAGTCGGCGGCGCATTTCTTTCCGCCGCTGACCACGGTGCGCCAGCCGATCGCCGATATCGGCGCCAGCGCGGCGGAGGCGGCGATCAACCATCTCGATCGCGGCGCACCGCTGCCACGCAGCACGCAGCTCAAGCCCGAGCTGATCTTCCGGCAATCGGCGCGGCGGTTGGTTGGCACCGATTAAGGCCCCCTCACCCGCCGCTTCGCGGCGACCTCTCCCCCGAGGGAGAGGTGGTGCAGGGGCGCGATCGTGCCACATCGTCACCTCTCCCTTCGGGGGAGAGGTCGGCCGCAGGCCGGGTGAGGGGGCTTTTTTGGGGGCCAAACCACTGCACCTCAACCGCGAAATGCTCTAGCGTCGCGGCATGGCCGAAACCAAGCTCAGCAAGTACCGCGGGAAACGTGACTTCTCCAAAACCTCGGAGCCCGCCGGTGGCGCTGTTGCGGCCGGCAGCACGCGCTTCGTCGTGCACAAGCATTCGGCCACCGCCGATCACTATGACCTGCGGCTCGAGCATGATGGGGTGCTGCTGAGCTGGGCGGTGCCGCGTGGTCCATCGCTCAACCCGGCCGACAAGCGGCTGGCGGTGCATACCGAGGACCATCCGATCGAATATATCGATTTCGAGGGCGTGATCCCCGAAGGCGAGTATGGCGGCGGGCCGATGATCGTCTGGGATACCGGCGACTGGGCGCCGATGGAGGATGTCGATACCGGGCTCAGCAAGGGCGGCTTCAAGTTCCGGCTGTGGGGAGAAAAGCTGAAGGGCGGTTGGATGCTGACCCGGCTCAAGGGCCGCCCCGGCGACAACGACAAGGAAAACTGGCTGCTGATCAAGGAGCACGATCCGGCGGTCGACACCGAAACCGATATCCTCACCGCGCGACCGGAAAGCGTGAAGTCGGGGCTGACCACCGAAGAGCTGCTGGAGGCTGCGAAGCCGAAGCCGGTCAAGCTGCTGAAGGCCGCGAGCGTCGATGGGGCGGTGAAGGCGCTGCCACCCGAGCAGGTGGAGCCGCAACTCGCCGCCTCGGCGACCGAGCCGCCGCAGGAGACGAAAGCCAGCCACTGGCTGCACGAGATCAAGTTCGACGGCTATCGCACCATCGCTCATGTGATCGACGGCAAGGTGAAGCTGATCACCCGCAGCGGCATCGACTGGACCAAGCGCTATGGCGACCTGCCCAAGGAGTTCGCCAAATTGCCGGTCAAGCAGGCGATCGTCGACGGCGAGATCGTGGTGCTGGACGAAAAGGGCATTTCGCGCTTCTCGGCGCTGCAGGATGCGCTGGCCGAAGGCGCCGGGAGCAAGCTGCACTTCTACGCCTTCGACCTGCTCTATCTCGACGGCTATGACCTGAGGGGCGCGGGGCTCACCGAGCGCAAGCAATTGCTGGCGCAGATGCTGGGCGGGCATATCAGCGGGCGCTCGGCGATCCAGTTGAGCGACCATGTCGAGGGCGATGGCGAGGGGCTCTACGAGCGGGCCTTGGAGCTGGGGCTCGAGGGCATCGTCTCGAAGCGCACCAACGCGACCTACCAGTCGGGGAGGACTTCGACCTGGGTGAAGGTGAAGGCCAAGCCAGTCGGCGACTTCGTCATAGCGGGCTATACCGTTTCAGCGGCCGCCGAAGGGCTGGCCTCGTTGGCGCTGGCCGAATTCGTCGATGGCGAGCTCGAATATCGCGGCAAGTGCGGCACCGGGTTCGACGCAGCGATAGTGGCGCAGCTGCAGCACCGCCTGGAGCGGTTGCAGGATCCGAGCCTCAAGCTCGAGGGCGCGCCCAGGGACATCATCTGGGTGCAGCCGGTACTGCGCTGCAAGGTGCACTATGCCAACCGGACCTCGGACAACCTGCTGCGTCACTCGGTGTTCAAGGGCCTGATCGAGACCGAGCTCACCGCCTCGGCGGCACCACGGCAGCGGCTGATCACCGATGCCGACCTCGCTTCGATCTCGATCACTAACCCGACGCGTCGGCTGTTCGGCAGGAGCGGCCCGACCAAGCTCGACATCGCGGTCTACTATGCGGCGGTGGGCGATTTCATGCTGCCGCATCTGTTCAACCGGCCGGTCTCGCTGTTCCGCTGCCCCACCGGGCTGCCGAAGGATTGCTTCTTCCAGCGCCATGCTTTCAAGGGCATGCCGCCCTCGATCAACGTGTTCGAGACGCAGAACTCGGACGAGGAGGACAGGACCTACCTTACCATCGAGGACGCCAAGGGCTACCTGGCGCTGGCGCAGTTCGGGGTGGTGGAGTTCCATGCCTGGGGCAGCCACCTGACGCACTTGGAAAAGCCCGACCGGGTGACCTTCGACCTCGACCCCGGCGAGGGGATCGAATTCCGGGAGGTGGTGGAAGCGGCGGTGCACCTGCGCGGCGAGCTCGAGGCTTTCGGGCTGGTGCCGTTCGTCAAGACTTCGGGCGGCAAGGGCCTTCACCTCGTCGTGCCGATCGAGCCGAAGCAGAACTGGAAGCAGGTGCACGCGGTGACCGGCGAGATGGCGGCCACGATGGCCAAGACCGCGCCCGATACGTTCGTCACCACTATCGGGGCGCAGAACCGCAAGCGCCGCATCCTGATCGATATCCATCGCAATGCCCGCAGTGCGACGGCGGTGTCGCCCTACTCGCTGCGCGCGCGCACCAACATGCCGGCCTCGACGCCGCTCGACTGGCGCGACCTCGAGAGCATCGACGCTCCGATGGATTTGAACTACTCTACGCTTCCGGGATTATTAACCACGTCTGGCGATCCGTGGGCCGAGATTAACGAGTCAGCTCGGCCTCTACCTGCATCATCGAAGGCTGGACGTAGTACGCGCGCGTAGGAGGCGACGGTGGCACCCAGGGCAAGCTGGAAGGGCTATATCAAGCTGAGTTTGGTCAGCTGTCCGGTGAAGATGTATCCGGCGACCAGCGCCTCGGAACGCATCACCTTCAACCAGCTGCACAAGGACACCCACAACCGGATCAATATGAAGCCGGTCGACCCCGAGTTGGGGTTGGTGGAGCGCAGCGACCTCGTCAAGGGCTACGAGTACGAGGACAAGCAGTACATCATCATCGACGAGAGCGATCTCGAAGCGGTGCGGATCGAATCCAACCACACCATGAACATCGAGGCCTTCGTCGACGAGGACGAGGTGGACGTCATCTACCAGGACGCGCCCTATTACCTGGCGCCGGACGGAGCGATGGCGGAAGAGACCTTCGCGGTGCTGCGCGAGGCGATGCGGCAATCGGGCAAGCTCGCCATCGCGCGGCTGGTGCTGACCAACCGCGAGCGGGTGATCACCATCGGAGCGCGCGAGAACGGCATGTTCGTCACCGTGCTGCGCAACCCCAGCGAGGTGCGCGGGACGGCCGAGTATTTCGGCAATATTCCGGATGTGAAGCCGGATCAGGAAATGCTCGATCTCGCCGAAAAGCTGATCGAGCAGAAGGTCAAGCCCTTCAATCCCAAAGACTACGAAGATCGCTACGAAGTCGCGCTGATGGCGATGATCCGCGAGAAGCTCAAGGGGCACAAGCCGATCATCGCGGCGGCGCCGGAGCGCGGCAACGTCATCAACCTGATGGATGCGCTGAAGGCGAGTCTCGGGCAGGCAAAGCCCGCCGCCCCGAGCAAGGCCAAGGCCGAACCGGCCGAGAAGCCGGCGGCGAAGAAGCCGACGCTGAAGGAAGCCGTGGCGGCGTCGAAAGCGGCGGCAGCAAAGCCGGCGGCGAAGAAGAAGGCCTGATCGGTGCGCTTGGCGCCCCTCACCCCAGCCCTCTCCCCAAAGGGGCGAGGGGGCGTTGTGGCACGGCTGGTGCCCCCAGCGTCCCCTCGCCCCTCTGGGGAGAGGGTCAGGGTGAGGGGCAGCCAAGCACACCGGGCTGGCGGATCACCCATACAAAGCTGTAGAATCACCTGATGCGGAAACCGGACAGCACCATCGGTATCGTGGGAGCGCTCAGTGCGTTTCCGCGACGGCTGGCGGCGCGGGCGATGGGGAGCAAGGGCAGCCGGTTGCGGCGTGGCCTGACCCGCCATACCGGCACGCTGGTGCTGGGGCGGACATTGCTCGACAGGCTGTCGGACGCCGAGATCGAATTGAAGGTCGCGGCCTTGCGCGAAACCGACGCCTCGCTGATCAGCGAGAACGGCTTTCTGCGCTGGCTGGGCCTGTTGAGCGCCCCCGAGCAATCGAACCTCAGCCGGCAGTCGCTGCTCGAACAGAGCAAGCTCGACGCTCGGGCCTTCGACCTCCTGGCGCTGTTCGATGCGTTCGAGCATGACGCGGAACCGTTCTCGTTCCGTGACCTGATCCTGTCCCGCAAATATGCCGGGCTCTTGGCCGGTGGCGCGACCTGGGGCGCCATCGCGCGCTCGGTGCATCGCTCCGGACCGGTGCAGTCGCTGACGGCGATGTCGCTCCATCCCGGCGGGCCGAAGCGCATCCACGCCCTGATCGGCAACGACAAGGCCGAACTCGACGGCCAGCGCCTGTTGCCGCTCGAACCGGTGGAGGACGAGTCCGAGCAGTATTTCGAGCTGGCCGAGGCGGCGGAGGCGGCTGGGCTTTTTGCCGAGGCGGCGGTGCTCTATGGGCACTGCCTGTCGATCGACCCCAATGACTCGGTGGCGGCCTATAATCGCGGCAACTGCCTCAAGGCGGCCAACGACACCTCGGAGGCGGCTGCGTCCTACATGCAGGCGATCCGGCGCGACCCGGATTTCGTCGAAGCCTGGTTCAACTATGCCGGATTGCTGCGCGAGGAAGGCAAGATCGGTATCGCGCGCCGGCATCTCCAGACGGCAATCGAGATCGACCCCGACTATGCCGATGCGATCTACAACCTCGCAACGCTCGAGTATGACGCGGGGAACCTCGGTGAAGCGCGGCGCTGGTGGGGGCGCTATCTCGAACTCGACGCGGAGTCGGAGTGGGCAAAGACCGCCGCGCGCGGCATCGCCTATGCAGACCTTCACATGCGGAAATCGGCGGGCTGATGACGACGGGGGTGCGTGGAAATCTCCACCTCGGTGAGGTTGCCATCCTCCACGGAGTCATTCCCGCGAAAGCGGGAACCTCTGTTTTGGTGCAACCCGCACCGCCGCAAACTGAGGTCCCCGCTTTCGCGGGGATGACCCGGTGGGCGGGAGTGACATCGAGGGTCGTTGCGGCAGTGGAGCGCGGTATCTGATGACGACCAGTTTTCTCTTCGACGGCCCGGAAGATGCGCGGGTGACGATCTTGCTGGCGCACGGCGCCGGCGCCCCGATGGACTCGGCGTCGATGAACGCCACCACCAAGGCGCTGGCGGCGGCCGGCTTCCGGGTGGCGCGGTTCGAGTTCGGCTACATGGCCGGACGCCGGACCGAGGCGGGCAAGAAGCCGCCGCCCAAGGCCGAAACGGTAATGCCGGAATATGTTGCGGCGATCGACGATCTTGGCCCGACCAACGGGCCGCTGATCATCGGCGGCAAGTCGATGGGCGGGCGGGTCGCCAGCATGATCGCCGATGCCGAGTTCGAGGCCGGGCGGATCGCCGGGCTGCTCTGCCTCGGCTATCCGTTTCATCCGCCGGGGCGGCCGACGCAACTCAGGACCAGGCATCTGATCGGGCTCAAGACCCCGGCGCTGATCTGCCAGGGGACGCGCGACGAGTTCGGCATGCCGGACGAGGTCGCGACCTACGGGCTGTCGCCTGAGATCGAGGTGAAGTGGCTCGAGGACGGCGATCATGACCTGAAGCCGCGGAAGGCCATATCGGGGTTCTCGACTGCCGATCACCTGAAGACGGTGGCCGACAGCGTCACGGCGTGGGTCGGGCGCATCGCGCCTTGAAGGTCGCCACCTTCAACATCAACAACGTCAACCGGCGGCTCGATAACCTGCTGGCCTGGCTCGACGCGGCCGAGCCCGATGTCGTTTGCCTGCAGGAGCTGAAGGCGAGGGATCACCAGTTTCCCGCGACCGCACTGGCCAATGCCGGCTACGGGGCAGTGTGGCGGGGCGAGGCGAGCTGGAACGGCGTCGCCATCCTCGCCAGGGGCGTCGAACCGGTACTGACGGCCGAGGAACTGCCGGGCGACCCCGAGGATAGACAGGCACGCTATATCGAGGCGGCGGTGAACGGGGTGGTGATCGCCTCGATCTATGCGCCCAACGGCAATCCTCAGCCGGGCCCGAAGTTCGACTACAAGCTGAGCTGGGGCGAGCGGCTGATTGCGCATGCCGCAGAGCTGTTCGACAGCGGCGTGCCGGTGGTGCTGGCGGGGGATTACAATATCGTGCCTGAGCCGCGCGACATCTATGTCACTACCTCGTACCGGGACAACGCGCTGGTGCAGCCGGAGAGCCGCGAGCAGTTCCAACGGCTGCTGGCGCAGGGCTGGACCGACGCGCTGCGGAAGAAGTTTCCCGACGAAACGCTCTACACCTTCTGGGATTACATGCGGAACCGCTGGCCGCGGAACGCCGGGCTGCGGCTCGACCACATGCTGCTGAGCAAGCAACTGGTGCGCAAGCTCGGGGAGGCGGGGATCGATCGGGAGGTGCGCGGCGAAGATGGGGCGAGCGACCATGCGCCGGTGTGGATCGAGCTGAAGATCTAAGCTCCCCTCCCCCTCGAGGGGGAGAGGTTGGGGGTGGTGCGGTGATCACCGATGGCCCCCCTCCCTCATTCCCTCCCCTCAAGGGGGAGGGAGGCGGCGTGGCGCCCGTCGCGGTCCTCCCCAGACCTTTAAGTTGACTACAAACATCATAATTAGTACCGGAGTCCCCATTGTTTTGAGCGATGGGTTTGACGATGGCGCCGCTGAAGCTGATCAAGGGCAGGGTGGTTGGCCGGCAGATGGTGACGCCGGGCATGGTGCGGGTGACGCTGGGCGGTCCCGACATCGAAGCGCTGAAATCGACCGGCGTCGGCGACGAGTATGTCCGGCTGTTCTTCCCCGACCCTGCGACCGGCGAACTGGTGCTGCCCGAGGTCGACGCTCAGGGCTTCTGGAAATACCCCGAGGGCAAGAAGCCGGCGCATTGCGAGTGCTACACCATCCGGTATTTCCGTGACGGCGAGATCGACCTCGATTTCGTCGTGCATGAGGGTGGCCGGGCAAGCGAGTGGGCCCAGGCGGCCACACCCGGCGAGGAGATCGTACTGCGTGAGCCCTATGGCATCTACGAGGCGCCCACCGACGCGGACTGGCAACTGTTCGTCTGCGACGCCACCGGGCTGCCGGCCCTGGGGCGATTGCTCGAGGGACTGCCCGAGCATGTCGAGGCGCGGGTGATCGTCGAGGTGCCCGACGGGAGCCACGAGCAGCAGTTCGAGAGCAGGGCCGAGGTGAAGATCGTCTGGCTCTACGGCGCCGGCAACGGCGTCGCGCCGAGCCAGCTCGAGGATGCCGTTAGGTCGATGACCTTCCCGACCAATCGCTCGGTCTATGTCTGGGTGGCGTCCGAGGCCAAGGCGGTGCGGCCGATCCGCAGGTACCTGCGGCACGAGCTGAAATGGCCGGCGACCCGCTACTCGATCACCGGCTACTGGACCGACAAGCTGGCGGAGTTCGAACGCAACTGGGCGGCGCTCGATCCGGCGGTGAAGCAGCAGATCGATGATCTCTGGCGCTCCGGCCGCGACGCGCAGGACGTGCGCGACGACGTCGAAGCGGTGATGGAGAAGTTCGGGCTTTAGGGGCAGGTGCGTATGGCACACTGCCGGTGGTCTCGCGTCCCCTCTCCCCTCTGGGGAGGGGGTGAGGGTGAGGGGTAGCCAAGCACACCGGAGCTGCGGTGTGATGGTGGGTGCTGTAGCGCCAAATTGAACCACCACGAAACAGACTAGCCGAAGCCGAAGCGTGCTTGGCGCCCCTCACCCTGGCCCTCTCCCCAGAGGGGCGAGGGGACGCACTTTGAGCCGCCGGTTCACAGCTAAGCAAAACTGCGGATCGCCGCTGTCACCGCTTCGATGATCCCCGGGTCGCTGAGCGAGTGGCCTGCTCCATCTACCACCCGCACCTCCGCATCGGTCCAGATCGCGGCCAGGGCGTGGGCGGTGCGCGGTGGGCAGAGGTGGTCGTAGCGGCCCTGGACGATGATGCCGCGGATGCCGGCGAGGCGGTGGGCGTTGGCCATGAGCTGATCGGGCGCCATGAAGCTGTCATGGCTGAAGTAGTGGGCTTCCATCAGCGCGGTGGCAGGGATGCGTGACGACGGCGAGAGATCGAGCCGCATCGTCGCCGGACGCACTTCCGAGAGGATGCGCTCGGTGTCGCCATAGGCCCGGGCCGCGGGGCCGTGGATGGCCGGATCGGGGTCGAGGATGCGGCGGAAATAGCTGTCGACCGGTGAGACGCGTTCCTCCGGCGTGAGCAGACTTAGAAAGTCCTCGTAGAGCGGGGGATAGAAGGTCGAGAGTCCCGTGCCGAACGCCCATTCGAGCTCGGCGCGGGTGCCGAGGAAGGTGGCGCGCAGCACGATGCCGAGCACGCGATCGGGGTGCGCCTCGGCATAGGCGAGCGCAAGCGTCGCGCCCCAGGAGCCGCCGACGACGAGCCAGCGCTCGATGCCGAAATGGATGCGGATCCGCTCCATGTCGGCGATCAGGTGCGCCGTGGTGTTGGCCTCGCGGGAGCGGGCCGGGGTGGAGCGGCCGGCGCCGCGCTGGTCGAACAGTACGGCGCGGAAGCGGCCCGGGTCGAACAGCTGGCGATGCGCCGGCTGGCAGCCGCTGCCGGGGCCGCCATGCAGGTAGACCGCAGGGATGCCGTCTGCCGCGCCGATGATTTCGACGTAGAGCTCGTGACCGTCGCCGACGGGGAGCCGGAGGGAGGTTAGGGGAGCGCTATGTTGGGTGTCGTCCAGCGGCACGAAGGATGGTCCTCGATCTGCGAATACACGCTCGATGTCATCCCTGCGAAAGCAGGGATCCAGCTATCAGCTGGCTCGGGCTGTGAGATGGTCCCAGCTTTCGCCGGGATGACGGCCGGTGGCAAGGCGACAGCGTGCCTCGCAGTTACTCTCCCTCACCCGCCGGTTCCAGCGTGCCACCCGCAAAATTGCGGTAGATATAGCGGTTCGTTCCGGTAGCGGACTCCTGTTCCGCCGTCCTGAAGATCTCGTGGTGGTGCGGCGACAGGCTGCAGGCGGGGTCGGTGTTACTGGCGCTGCCGGTGAGCGCAAAGGCCTGGCAGCGGCAGCCGCCGAGATCGAGTTCCTTGAAAGTGCAGCTCTGGCACGGCTCGGGCATCCAGCCGGTGCCGCGATAGCGGTTGAAGGCGTCGGAGTTCTGCCAGATCCAGGCGATCGAGTGATTGGAGCGGACGCTCTCGAAATCGAGTTCGGTGATGGTTTCCGCGGCATGGCAGGGCAGCACCTTGCCGGCAGGAGTGATGTTGAAGAACTGCCGGCCCCAGCCGCCCATGCATTTCTTCGGGCGGTCGGCGTAATAGTCGGGGACGACATAGTCGATGTCGAGAATGCCCCTGAGGCGTTCCGACGCCGCCTCGACGATGCGGGTGGCCTCGTCGATCTGGGCGATGGTGGGCATCAGCGCGGCGCGGTTCTTCAGCGCCCAGCCGTAATACTGGACGTTCGCCACCTCGATGCGGTCGGCATCGAGCGCCACCGCCATGTCGATCATGCCGGGAAGCTGGTGGAGGTTCTGCCGGTGCATCACCGCGTTGACGGTGAGCGGCAGGCCGAGTTCGCGGGCCCAGCCGGCGGCTTCCAATTTCCTAGAATGCCCCTTGAAGCCGGCAATGCGATTGGCGAGCTCGGGTTCGTTCCCCTGAAAGCTGATCTGGATGTGGCAGAGCCCGGCATCGGCCAGCGCCGCGAGTTTTTCGCGGCTCAGCAGCACCGCCGAGGTGATGAGGTTGGAATAAAGCCCGAGGTCGCTGGCGTGCTGGATCAGCTCGGCGAGGTCCTTGCGCACGGTCGGTTCGCCGCCGGAGAAATGCACCTGCAGCACGCCGATCTCGGCGAGTTCAGTCAGCACCTTTTTCCACTCGTCGGTGGTGAGTTCGTTCCCGGCGCGCTCCATCTCGATGGGATTGGAGCAGTAGCCGCATTGCAGCGGACAGCGATGGGTGAGCTCGAGCAGCACGGCGAGCGGAATGCCGTAGCTCTCGGCCACCGACTTCTCTTCGAGGATGGCAAGGCCATCGGTCGGATCGGCAAAGACCGGGCTGGTGTCGAGGAGAGTCGGGCTCATGGCGTGGCCCTCCGGGCCTCGACGACGAAGCCGGAGCCGGCGAGGTCCTGCAACATGGCGATGACGTCGGCGCCGATTTCGTCGCGCGGCGCGGCATAGGCCTCGGCCAACTGGTCGATGATCTCAGCGACGCTGCGCTGGCCATCGCAGAGCTGCAGGATTTCGACGGCGATCTCGTCGGGGGCCATGACGCGCTCGGGCACCAGCAGCACCCAGCGCTGGCGCGCCTCGTCGTAGCGCAGCCGGGTGCCACGGGCGAGCGTGGGGATACTGTCCTCGGCAACGATCAGGCGGCGCCGGGCAGCGGGGGCGGTGGCGGTGCTCATGGCGCCGCCGGGACGAAAGCGCCGGGCGGCACGTGGCCCTCGACATAGGCGTGGTAGAGGGCGTCGAGCTGTACCCAGAGCACATTGGTCTTGAAGATCAGTGCGTTGCAGACCAACTGGCGGTCGTAAGGCGTTTTCGCGTGCTGCTTCACATAGTTCAGGGCGAACTCGGAATCGCGTGGCGCCTGGGTAAGGCGCCGGCTGAAATAGCTCATCACCTCGGGGTTCACGAAGACGTAGTGCTTCAGCATGCCCGAGATGCGCTCCTCATGCAGGTTCGGCGCGAACAGCTCGGTGAGGGAGGAAGCGATGGCCTCGAGCGGCGATTTCTCGCGTACGAAGTGCACATAGGCTTCGACGGCGAAGCGCGTGGCCGGGAGAATCCCCTCGGCGCTTTCGACATATGCGGTGTCGAGGCCAAGCCCCTCGGTCAGCTTGATCCAACGCTCGATGCCGCCCTCGGTGCCGATATCGCCATCATGGTCGGAAATGCGGTGGCGCCATTCGATGCGGGTGTCGCGATCGCGGAAGCGGGAGATCACCACCGCGTCTTTGATCGGAATGGTCGACTGATAATAGTAGCGGTTGAGGGCCCAGGCCTGCACCTGGCCCTTGCTGAGCTTGCCGCCATGCAGCAGGCCGTGGAACGGGTGGAGGCTGTGGTAGCGGGTTGCGCCGATGAAGCGCAGCTGTTCCTCGAGCTGCTCGGGCGTATCGAGCGGCGCGTCGGCCGGCACCGAGAAGGCCGTGAGTGCAGTCATAACGTGATCTCCATCCCATCGGCCGGAATCTGCCAGCCGGCCTGTTTCACCGCCTGCCGCTCGGCTGCGCCGGGCATCAAAGCGGGGTTGGAATTGTTGATGTGCAGGAAGATTTTTCGCTCGATCCCGAGGGCTTCGAGGGCGGGCATGGCCGCCACCATGGCCATGTGGCCCATGCGCCGGCCGGTCTTCTGGCTGAGGCCCTGGCGGATCATCTCGTCGTCGGTGAACAGCGTGCCGTCGAAGAACACCAGTTTCGCGCCGCGCAGGTAGGTCTCGACCTCGGGGGTCAGCGCGGCGCAGGCGGCGAGGAAGACGAAGCTCTCGCCGCTCGCCTGGTCGCGAATGACGAAGCCGAGGGTGTCGCCATCTTCATTGGCGCTGGTGTCCTCGACGAACAGCGCGGCCTTGCCGGGCGCGACGAAGGGCAGGATCTCGAGGCCGGACGGCGTGCCATCGGGCAGTTGCGGTTCGAACGCGGTATCGGCCTCGATCGGACGGCGCGGCACGAGCTGGCGTTTCAGCACATTGAAGATGGGGTTGGCGTCGAGCAGATCCAGGACCCGCCGGTGCCCGTAGAGGTTGAACGCGGCGCCCTCGCGCAGCGTCAGGAGACCGGCGATGGCGTCGACTTCGCCGTTGGAGAGAATCACCCCGGCGACAGGGCTGTGGCGCAGGGTGCGCGGGTGGAGGGCCGGGGTCTCGGTGAGCTGCTGGCGCAGGTCCGGCGAGGCGTTGATCAGGAACCAGTTCGACCGGTCGGTGCTGATGGCGATCGAGGCCTGCGTGGCCCGGAGCTCGGCGTGGCTGGTGCGGGCGGCCTGACAGTTGTCGCAGCCGCAATTCCATTGCGGCACCCCGCCACCCGCCGCGGTTCCCAGGACAATTATGCTGAGCATGAGGCCCGTCCCCGCGGCAGGATCGACGTGATTACTTGCGCGTCGCGCAAGCGTACATGTTGATTTCCATGCTCACCGGCACTTCGACCAGCTTGGGCTTCTTCCAGGACTTCATTGAAGTTCTCCTCACGATTCACGGCTTGGTTGCCGCAAAGAGGAGTTTAGGGAGAATGCCCGGCCTCGCACTCTATCATGTTGATAGATATGGCCTATTGGTTAGAATTCGGAGAGAGAGGGGCGGTCGAGGAAGGGCGGCGTGGGGCGGATATCCGGAATGGCGAGCGTCTCGCCGGCGGCCTGCAGCGCATCGATCAGGGTCGCATAGGGCTCCTGACGACGGTATTGCGAGGCGACCAGCGCGACGATGCGGCGAGCATCGGCAGCGATGCGGTAGAGCCGGACGCCATCGAGCGAAGTGCCGCCGCTGACGGTGGACAGCGCCGGTGCGAGGCAGATGCCGGAGCCCGCCCGAACCAGCCCGATGGCCACCTCGAAGCTGCGGCACTGCGCGACGACCCGATGCTCGGGCAGCATCTGGTCGTACCAGTCGGCGACCCGCTTGGCGTGCTGAGTACCGAAGATGAACTGGATGGAGCGCTCGAGCATGGCTCGATCCGATGGCGCCAGCTCGCGCGGATCGGTGATGCCGTCGAGCTTCAGCTGCTCGGGCACGACCAGCACGTAGGGGTCTTCGATGAGCGGCACCTGCAGGAAACCGACGCTCGCTTCCGCCACCGAGTTGGCGGCCAGCAGGCCGATGCTGACGCGGCGGCCATAGAGCATTTCGAGGATATCGGCGGGAGCGCTCTCCTGGATGTCGAAATCGATGTCGGGGAACTTCGCCTGGGTGCTGGTCAGGGCACCGGGCAACACGACGCGCAGCACCGAGTTGATGCCGGCAAGCCGCACGGTGACGCGCTGGCCGCCGCTGAACTGGCCGAGCCCATCTTCGAGATCCTGCATGTTGCGCAGGATCTGCTCGGCCTTGGGCAACAGGTAGGTGCCGGCCTCGGTGAGCGTCATCTCGTTGGAATGGCGGCGGAACAGCTGCGTGCCGACGGTGCTCTCGAGCTTGGAGAGCTGCTGCGACAGCGAGGGCTGGGCGAGGCCCAGCTGCTTGGCTGCGCGGGTCAGCGTTTCCGAATGCGCCACGGCCCAGAAGATCCGCAGCTGATGCAGCGTAATCTCGGGGCGGCGGACACGCGGCGCATTGCGAGGGCGCGCCGTCTGCAGCAGCGCGGTGAGGTCCAGCGGGACCCGGCCTTCATTGTCGTCGGTCATGGCGCCAATCCTAGTCGAGCACACGGCTTAGCGCGAGATGGCAGTCGGATGGGTAATGAAGAGGATTGGAGGTGGGGCTGGAGCCATCGATAGGCCGGTGCGGGCTGACCCCCACCCTTGATCCCTCCCCGCAAGGGGGAGGGAGACGCCAGAACCGCGATGTCAGTGGGAGGGTCTCCCTCCCCCTTGCGGGGAGGGGACAGGGGTGGGGGTCGGCAACCACCGGCCCCAGTCATGTGGAACTACAGCGTCCCCTTGGCCTTCAGCTCGCGCACCGCGTCCCGCATCGCATCCAGGGTGTCGTTGATCACGCCGGCATCGTGTTCGCTGGAGAGGAACCAGGCGCCGCGTTCGAGGGCGCGGACGCCGCGGTACATCAGCGCGGTGGTGAGCGCGATGTAGGCAGGGCGATTCATCCTGGCGAGGTCGCGGAAATCGCGGGCCGGTTTGTCGAGCCCGAGGGCGACGTGGAAGACCTGCGGGAAGCCGACCACCGAGGCGGTGACGCCGGCCGAGGCGAAGATCTCCCTAAAGCCTTCCTGCAGCGCCGTGCCGGAGACGCCGATCTTCTTGTAAAGCGCCGGGGTCAGCGACTTCAGCGTGGCAGCGGTCGCCGCCATGGCGATCGGCTGGGCGTTATAGGTGCCGCCATGGACGACGCCGCCGGAAGTGAACATGTCCATCAGGTCGGCGCGGCCGGCAATGGCCGCCACCGGGAAGCCGTTGGCGATGGCCTTGCCGAAGGTCGAGAGATCGGGGGTAACGCCGAACAGTTCCTGCGCGCCGCCCGGGGCGAGGCGGAAGCCGGTGATGACTTCGTCGAAGATGAGGATGGTTCCGGTCCTGGTGCAGGCCTCGCGCACGCCTTCGAGGTAGCCGGCCAGCGGGTGGACGGCACCCTGGTTGCACATCGCCGCTTCCATGATGACGGCCGCGATATCGCCCTGGGCCAGCCGCGCCTCGAGCAGCTCGAGATTGTTCCAGGGCAGGACGACCAGCGTGTCGGCCGTGTCCTTGAGTTGGCCCTTGGAGCCGATCACCGGGGTCGGCGCATCGGCCGGGCCGGCCGCGTCGAGGGCCGGAGCGGTCGACCACAGCACGTTGTCGAACCAGCCATGATAGTGGCCTTCGAACTTCAGGATCCTGGTGCGGCCGGTGGCGGCACGGGCGAGGCGCATCGCCGCCTGGTCAACCTCGGAGCCAGAGGAGCCGAAGCGCATGCGCTCGGCCGACGGCACCAGCTCGCAGACGAGGCGGGCGGCCTCGGCTTCGATGGCGGTCTGGCCGGCGAACAGGATGCCGTTGTCGATCTGCGACTTCACCGCATCGACCAGCGCCTGCGGCTTGTGGCCGAGGATCATCGGCCCCATGCCGAGATAGTAGTCGATCAGCTTGTTGCCATCGACGTCGTACAGATAGGCGCCTTCGCCACGCTCGAACACCAGCGGGGTGGGCGAGATGTTGAGGCGGAAATTGCTGTTCACGCCGCCGGAGATCCACTGCGAGTTGCTGCGGATCGCCTCGACGGATTTATCGAAGCTGAGCGGGCGCGACGCTGAAGCAGCCGCGGGGGCGGCGGGGGATGTAACGGTCAACGCAGGACTCCTCAATTCTTCTGGTCCAAGTGGCCCTAGGGCCTGAAAGTTGTAAATGGCCGCCGGTTTCGCGAGGCGAAAAAATGGGCGGAAAGCCGATAAAGCCGGCAGTTATGCTTTGCTGTTCTTGGTGACCGCAATGCAGTCGATCTCGTAGCGCAGCGCCGCACCGAGGCAATTGGTGATGGTGGTGCGGGCCGGGAACGGCGCCTGGAAATATTCCGGGTAGATGCGGTTGTAGAGCGCCAGGTCCGCATCGTCGCGGACGTAGTTGCGGGTCTGCACCACATGGGCGAGGTCGCTTCCGGCATCCTCGAGCACCTTGCGCAGGTTCTCGATCGAACGGCGCATCTCGCCCTCGAAACTGTCCGAAACGATCTTGCCGGTCGCATCGACCGAGGCCTGACCGGAGACGAAAATCAGGTCGCCAACCTTGGTGGCGGGGCTGAACGGCAGGTGCGAACGCGGGGTGTCCGGCGCACTGGGGTATTCGATCATGGATGATTCTCCGAATAGGTCAGCTGATCGGGAAGACGGGCTTCCTGAGACGCCGATAGGGGAGGGTCTTGAGGGCACTGGTGCACGGCCCGGGGGTCGTGACGGTGTAGCTACCCTTGGCGATCTTGTCGTAGGCGCGGCGATGCGCGACGGCAGCCTTGACGCCGATCACCGACAGCTCCTCCGGAATGATGCCCTGCGAGCGGAACTGGCCAAGGTCAAAGGGCGGGGTCTTGCGGCTCGACAGGAGGATCTTGATGCCGTTGGCCTCGACTACCGCCGAGGGACCCATCTCATAGTGGATGCCCTGCATGGCGGCGAGGTGACTGTTGCGATCCTCGAGAGTGAAGGCGCCGTCGGAGCGGCTGATGAAGCTGACTTCGAGTTCCACCGGGCCGGGATCGAGCCGGCTGCCCTTGCCGCCGATCGACAGGGTGCGCCTCTCGCCCGGTTTGGCTCCCTCGAGGGCGCGAACCGCGGCGGGATCGGCAATGGCGACGGCGGCATTGGTGATGCCGTGGCGGAGGAAGCCGCGCAGCACCGGGGTGCAGTCGCCGGGCGCGCCGCCGCCGATATTGTCGGAAGGCTCGACGATGACATAGGGGCCACCGGGGAGAGTCTTCACTTCGCTGAGCGCAGCGTCGAGATCCCATTCGCTGGGAATGCCGAGATCGCGCAACTCGATGGCGAGGGTTTCGAGCCGGTCGAGGGCGGCTTTGGCGTCGGCATCGCTGCCGGTGGTGGTGACCGAGAAGGCGACGCCGGCATCGGGGATATCGGAGAAGGAATAGCCGGCGACGACGTTGACGGTCCAGATTTCCGGGTTCTCCGCTTCGATCTGGCGCGCCAGCGCTTCGAGATCGCGCATCGGGCGGTCGGCGGTGCCGACGCCGGTCGGAGCCCAGATGATCGGCGCGTTGCGGGCGATCATGTGCGGCAGCACGCCCTCACGCAGCGCGCGGGCAAGCAGTTGCGCCGAGCGGATGGCCGACTCGTTGGCGTCGGTATGCGGGTTCTCGCGATAGGCAACGAGGCCGTTGGCGTTCGCCGCCATGGCGGCGGTGAAGGTGGCGTGGAGATCGAACACGCCGAACAGCGGCAGCGTCTCGGCGCCCGGAATCTTGCGGATGCGCGCCAGCAACTCGCCTTCGGGGTCGACGCTCTCGGTGGTGACCATGGCGCCGTGCAGCGCCAGCCAGATGCCGTCGAGCCCGCCATTGGCGAGCGCCGCTTCGAGCCCGGCCTGCAGCTCGCTCCAGAACAGCTCGAACGCCGCGTGGTCAGCCGTACCCGAGGGGAGCGCCGAGAAGTCGGCCACCGGCACCACTTCCCAGCCCTCGGCTTCGGCGACCTCGAGAAAGCCGTCGATGGTCGAGCCGTCGCCGCGCCGCCCCGTCACCGCGGCGCCGCGGTTGATGGTGAAGGCGTCGAGCCCGGTGATCTCGTCGACGAAGGTGTGGGTCTCGTGGAACAGGCCGGCGAGAAGAATGCGAGGCTTGGTCATTTGCTGAGGCTCGGATGCGGCGCGTGCTGGGTCATTTCGGCGGTGATCTCGGCGAGGCTGGCGACGAGGAGCTTGCCCAGCCGTTCGATGTTCTCGGGCTCGTAGCGGGCGGACGGGCCGGCAATGCTGACGGCGGCGATGGCGTCGCCGCCGGGGCCGAAGATCGGCGCCGCGACGCAGGCGCTGCCCATCTCGTTTTCTTCGAACTCGGTGGCCCAGCCGACGGTGCGGCAGCGCTCGAGGACGGCTTCGAGCGCCTCGGGGTCGGTGATGGTGCGCGACGTGGCGGCGGGCAGGTTGCCCACCGAATAGATGATCTTGCGGAAGTTGAGCGGCTGGTGGGCGAGCAGCGCCCGGCCGCAGGCGGTGGAGTGATAGGCCGCACGGGTGCCCGAATAGGAGGAGACGCGCAGCGACTGGCTGCCCTCGAGACTTTCGACGATCACCGCGTCGGTTGGGCCGGGCAGCGCCAGGTTCACCGTCTCGCGCGTCGTGGCGCAGAGGCGGATCAGATGCGGGCGGGCGATTGCGGCGATATCCAGCCGACGTTCGACGGCCTTGCCGTAGACCAGGTGCTGCAGGCTCAGCCGATAGGCGCCGGCCTTGGCGTCGCGTTCGGTGAGGCCGACATCGACCAGCGCGCTGACCAGGTTGAACGCCGTCGTCTTGGCGAGGCCGGTTCGCGCCGCCAGGTCGCGCAACGATACCCAGTCGCCGCCGGCCATGGCGTCGAGCAGCGCCTTGGCCCGCGCCACGGACTGGATCCGGGCTTCGGCGGCGGGCGGACTGGTCTGCGCGTCGTCGAGGGTACTGGTTCTGGGCATTGGCACGGTCTCTCGCGGGTGGTTCCACATGGTAGAACATGCTGCCGGGTGGCGGCTACCGCGGCAATAAGACATGAGAGCCGGCACGGCGCAAGCAGTTAACCAGCTTTTCGTCAGGATGTGACGTCGGCAGAGTTGACAGCTTGGCTGCCAACATCTTTACATTCGTATCAGCCGACGAAAGGTCGTTCCATCATATAGGATGGAGGCAGGGAGCGGACGGGTTGCGGGTCTTTGTAGCGTCGCTGGCCACCGAAACGAATACGTTCTCGCCGCTGTTCGTCGATCGCAGCGCGTTCGAGCAGGCCTTCTACTGCCCGCCCGGCACGCATCCCGACACACCGACCCTATGCTCGGCCCCGATAGTGGCGGCGCGGCGTCGCGCCAAGACCGACGGCTTCACGCTGATCGAGGGCACCGCGACCTGGGGCGAGCCGGCGGGGCTGGTCTCGCAAACCGGCTACGAGAGCCTGCGCGACGAAATCCTCGATCAGCTCAAGGCGGCGATGCCCGTGGATATCGTGCTCTATGGCCTGCATGGGGCCATGGTGGCGCGCGGTTATGACGACTGCGAGGGCGACCTCCTGGCGCGCACCCGGACCATTGTCGGGCCGGACGTGGTGATCGGCGCCGAGCTCGACATGCACCACCATCTGACGCAGCAGAAGGTCGACAATGCCGACGTGCTGGTGGCGTTCAAGGAGTTCCCGCACACCGATTTCCTAGCGCGTGCCGAGGATCTGGTGGAGCTTTGCCTCCGCACGGCGCGCGGCGAGATCGCGCCGGTGATCGAGGTGTTCGACATGCGTACGCTCAGCGCGGCGTTCATGACCAGCCGCGAGCCGGGGCGCAGTTTCGTCGACAGGCTGATGGCGCTCGAAGGCAAGGACGGCATCCTCTCCATCTCGGTGACGCACGGCTTCACGCCGGCCGATGTCGCAGATGTCGGCTGCAAGGTATTCGTGCTGGCCGATGGCGAAGCCAACCGGGCCAAGGCCGGGGAATTGGCGGAACGATTGGGGCGCGAAATCCTCGGCTGGCCGGCGGGCGCTGCGGGTCCCTACCACTACAAGCCCGAGGAGGCGATCCAGCAGGCGTTGCGCGAGCCGGGGCAGCCGATTGTCTTCGCCGATCGCTGGGACAATCCGGGCGGCGGCGTCGCCGGGGATTCCTCGGTGATGATCGACGCGCTCCTGGCGCACCCGGAAATCCCCTCGGCCATCGGGGCGCTGTGGGATCCGGTCGCTGTGCAGTTCTGCCGGGCGGCCGGCGTCGGTGCGGCGATCCGGCTGCGCTTCTGCGGCAAGGTATCGGAGAGCTCGGGCCACCCCGTCGATGCCGACGTGGTGGTCAAGGGCGTGTCGGACAACCTGCTGATCCCGTTCGAGCAGAGCTGGGTCTCGCTCGGGCCGGCGGCTGCCATCAGCATCGGCAACCTCGATATCGTGCTCGCCACCGGGCGGTCGCAGACCTTCAGTCCGCCCGCCTTCACCAACCTGGGCATCGACCTCGCGAGCAAGAAGGTCGTGGTGGTGAAATCGTCGAACCACTTCCATGCCGCTTTCTCCAAAATCGCGGCGAACATCCACTATCTCGATAGCGGCGGGCCGTTTCCGAGCGATCCCGCAAAGATCGCCTACACCAAGCTTCGCCGTCCCATCTATCCGCTGGACCCCCACCCATGGCTCTGATTCCCCGTCTCGACCTCAGTTCCCTCGATCGCCAGCCGCTCGACCCGCTGACCAAGGGGTTGCCCTTCGACGCCCCTCAACTGACGGTAGGGGAAATCGGCCGGCAGGGCTGGAACGTGCTCAGGGGCGACATGCCCTTGCCGCTGGCGGTGATCCGGCAGGAGGTGGTGCGCGCCAACAGCCAGTGGATGAGCGCCTTCACCGCCGCCAACGACCTGGTGATCGCACCGCACGGCAAGACCACGATGTCGCCGGCGCTGTTCGACCTGCAGGTGGCCGATGGCGCCTGGGCCATCACCGTCGCCACGGTGCAGCAGCTCAGCGTCTGCGTGCGCTTCGGGGTGAAACGCGTGCTGATCGCCAACCAGCCGGTGGGCGATCAGGCGATCGACGCCTGCTTCCGCGCGCTGCAGGGCGACGGGTTCGAACTCTATTGCCTCGCCGACGGGCTGGCGGGGCTGAAGCTTCTCGCCGAGGGCGCGAGGCGCAACCCACCGCCCAAGGGCAACCCGCTGCGCGTCCTGGTCGAGATCGGTTTCCTCGGTGGCCGTACCGGCGCCAGGACCCGCGAGCAGGCGATGGAAGTGGCGCGGGTCGTCGCCGCGACGCCGGGGCTGGTGCTGGGTGGCTTCGAGTGTTTCGAGGGCCTGTTGCCGACGCCGGAAGCCGCCGACGGGCTGATCGACGACGTGGCGGCGCTGGCCGTCAGTGCGCTCGCCGAGGGGCTGTTCCGCGACGGCCAGCCGGTGGTGGTGAGCGCCGGCGGTTCGGCCTTCTTCGACCGGGTCGGCACCCGCTTCAATCAGGTGGCGTTTGCGCGGCCGGTGGTGAAGGTGCTGCGCTCGGGCTGCTACCTGACGCACGACTCGATCTCCTATGCCGCGGCGTTCGAGCGGATCATCAGCGATACTTCGCTGCAACTGCCGCAGGGGCGGCTCGAGGCGGCGCTGGAAGTCTGGGCCTACGTGCAGTCCCGGCCCGAGGACGGGCGCACCGTGCTGACCATGGGCAAGCGCGACATCAGCTTCGATGCCGGCATGCCGGTGCCGCTGCGCTGGTTCCGGCCGGGCTCGATGACGAAGCCCGAGACGATGCCGGCGGGGCATACCGTGGTGGCGCTCAACGACCAGCACTGCCACATGACGACGCCCACCGACAGCCCGCTCGAGGCGGGCGACATGGTGGCGTTCGGCATCGGGCACCCGTGCACGACCTTCGACAAGTGGCAGATGCTGGTGCTGGTCGACGAGGATTATGGCGTCACCGGCGCATTGAAGACGTTCTTCTGACCGATCAACCGAGGACATGGCGATGGGCAAGTCTGGTGGCGACTATATCGTTCTTCCCGTGATGAAGGCTCTGCAGGTGCTGGATTACGTGGCGCGGCAGGGGCACGACGTGACGCTGACCGAGACGGTGCAGGAACTGAGGCTGCCCAAGACCACGGTGTTCCGCTACCTGCAGACGCTGTCGGCGGCCGAGTTCCTCGAACACGACCTGAAGCGCGACCGCTATGGCGTGGGCAGCAAGTTCCGCGCGCTGGCGCGGGTCGACCAGGAGCTGCAGGGTTTGCGCGATATCGCGCAGCCCGAGATGCGCACCCTGATGGAGACCTTCCACGAGACGGTGAACCTCGCCGTGCTGTCGGATAACGAGGTGGTCTATATCGACATGCTGGAGCCCGGCCGGCCGTTGCGCGCCAACGCGCGGATCGGCCACCGGCATCCGGCGCATTCGACGTCGCTGGGCAAGGCCATGATGGCGTTCCTGCCCGATGCCGATGCCCGGGCGCTCAGCAGCGAGTTGCCGCCGCGGACCATCAACACGCTGACCGATGCCGACAAGCTCAGGCGGCAGGTCGACGACGTGCGCCGGCGCGGCTACGCCATCGAGGTAGGCGAGAACGAGGATGGGTTGATGTGCATCGGCGTGCCGATCCTCGATCGCACCGGCTATCCGGTGGCAGCGATGAGTCTCTCGGCCCCGGAGCGGCGGATGAAGCCGGAACTCACCATGGTGGCAGCCGATGCGCTGAAGGGTGCGGCCAGGCGGATTTCGATACATCTCAGCGGGCAGCACTAAGCGCGGTCCAGATGGGCACTGTTCCAGCCAACCCCTCACCCGTCTCGGCCTTCGGCCGATCCAGCCTCTCCCCGACGGGAGAGGAACAAGAGCGATCGCTGCACTGTCCGGATTCTTCTCCCCGTCGGGGAGAAGGTGGCGCGTAGCGCCGGATGAGGGGAAAGCCACTGTGGCCGACGTTATGCACCACCGCCTGCCACCGCTCCTACGTTCGATAGTCCCCCTTGTTCCCTGTGGCGAAACTTGTCGTCATTGACTCAATTTTGGGCACCGCCAGTATGCAGGTGGCGGGATGGGTGACGTTGCCGGAGATTGCCTTGCGTATTGCCCTCATTCACGTCGCCCAGGAAACCAACGACTTCAATCCGGTCCTCACCACGA
Organism: Devosia sp. A16; assembly: GCF_001402915.1. Lineage (GTDB taxonomy): Bacteria > Pseudomonadota > Alphaproteobacteria > Rhizobiales > Devosiaceae > Devosia_A. The sequence goes on along the minus strand of NZ_CP012945.1, from coordinate 1,423,883 downwards.
TGGCCGATTACGAGGCGTTCGGGATCTATGAGGGGCACGACATCGTCGAGAAGCTCAACGGGCTCGGCCAGGTCGGCGGTTTCCTGAAGGCGATCGAGGAGTCCGGTCTCGACATCGAGATCGTGCCGATCATTCGCGCCTGGGCCGTGGCCGGCGGGCGGATCGACCGGGCCTCCTACGAGTATTTCGACCGACGGATACGCGAGGGGCTCGCGGCGGCGCTGGCTGAGGGGCCGATCGACGGGCTGGCGCTGCAGCTGCATGGCGCCTGCGCCGCCGAGGGCATCGACGATGTCGAAGGCGAGCAGGCGGCGCTCTGCCGGCAGATGCTCGGGCCGGATGTGCCGATTGTTCTCGGGCTCGATCACCACGCCAACGTGACGCAGAAGATGGTCGACAGCGTCGACGCCATCGTCGGGCATCGGACGCAGCCGCATGACACCTTCGATACCGGGGTGATCGGCACCGAACTGCTGCTGAGGATCATCACCGGGAAGCTCAAGCCGACCACGGCGTGGCGGAAGATCCCGCTGGTGTCGCACCAGGAGCAGTTTCTCACCTCGAAAGGGCCGATGAAGCGCTGGTTCGATCGGGCGCGGGCCATGGAAGCCGACCCGCGGGTGTTGCAGGCGTCGAACTATCCGATGCAGCCCTGGCTGGATGTGGCCGAAGGCGGCTGGTCGACCATCGTCGTTACCGACAACGACCAGGCGCTGGCCGAGCAACTGGCAGATGAGTTAGCCGACCTCTGCTGGTCGCTGCGCGACGACTTCCAGGTGCGCGAAGCGGTGTCGGTCGATGACGCGGTGCGCATGGCCGATGCCGAGCCAAGGGGCATCGTGGTGCTGTCCGATACCGGTGACACGGTATTCGGCGGCTCGGCCGGCGACAGCAACCTGATCCTCGAGGCGATGATCCGGCTGAAGATCAGGAGCCGCGCCCTGGTGCCGCTGATCTCGCCGGGCGCCGCGAAGGCGCTGAGCGAGGCCGGCGAGGGCGCCCAGGTAACGCTGTTGCTGGGTGGCGACGCGGCGCCGGCCTTCTTCTCCCCGATCGAGGTGACAGGGACGGTGCGAACTGTCGGCGGCGGGGTCATCCAGATCACCGACAGCCACCAGAACGAGGTCGATCTCGGCCAGGCGGTCATCTTCGACGTGGGGCCGATCACCATGATGATCACCGAGCTGCGTGGGCTCGCCGGCAACCTGCCGCAGCTCTACGAGGCGATGGGGGTGAACCCGCGCGACTACAAGATCGCAGTGCTGAAGACCGCTTCCAACTTCCAGTATTTCGCCCCGCTGACCGCGCGGGTGATCCGCGTCGATACGCGCGGGCCCGGGCAGTCGGACGTGTTGACGCTGCCGTGGCAGCGGGTGCCGCGGCCCATCTACCCGCTCGACCCGGTGGCGGACTGGCGTGCCGTGTCGTCACAGCCGGGGGTGCGCCGACCGGCCTAGAGTCCTATGGCCGCTTCGTCTGCCGCGGGCTACACCGTCATCACCGTCACCGGCGGTGCAAGCCGAACTCCTCAAGGAAAATCGAATGTCTGAGACCAAGATGCATCTCGTCCCCCGGGACCGGCTGCAGGCAAGCACGGTCAGTGTTTTTCGCGCTGCCGGGTCGGAGCCGCGGGAAGCGCAACTGATTGCCGAGCACCTGGTGGAGGCGAACCTGCGCGGCCACGATTCGCACGGCGTGGGCGTGGTGCCGATGTATATCAACGGCGTGAAGTCCGGCGGCATGGTGATGAACCAGAACCTCAAGGTGGCGGTCGATACCGGCGCCATGCTGATCTGCGACGCAGGACAGGGCGCCGGGCAGGTGATGGCGCATGATGCGATGGCGCTGGGGATCGCTCGCGCCAAGGACGAAGGCAGTGCCATCGTCAGCCTGCGCAACAGCCATCATATCGGGCGCATCGGGCACTGGGCCGAGCAGTGTGCGGCGGCGGGCATGGTGTCGATCCATTTCGTCAACGTCGTCGCCGGCGCCATCGTCGCGCCGTTCGGCGGTACGCGGTCGCGGCTGGGCACCAACCCGTTCGCTGCGGCCTTCCCGCGCGACGGGGCGCCGCCGGTGGTGGTGGATTTCGCCACCTCAAAGCTCGCCGCCGGCAAGGTGCGGGTGGCGTATAACAAGAGCGTGGAGCTGCCGCCGGGCGCGCTGCTCGACAACCAGGGCAAACCGACGATCAACCCCGGTGCGCTGTTCGACACCCCGCCGGGGTCGCTGACGACGTTCGGCGAGCACAAGGGCTGGGGCCTGATGCTGGCCTGCGAGCTGCTGGGCGCGGCGCTTGTCGGCGCCCCGACGCAGCACCAGAAGGACGGCAGCGGCGCGGTGATCAACTCGATGTTCTCGGTGATCGTTTCGCCGGAGCGACTGGGGACGGCAGGGCCGTTCGCCACCGAGATGGAGGCGGTGCTGGGCTGGGTGCTGTCGGAGAACCAGGGCGGCGGCAGCGTCAAGCTGCCGGGCATGCCGGAACTCGAAACGAGGGCCAAGCGGCTTGTGGAGGGTGTGCCGGTCGATGCGGCGACACTGGCGCAGCTCGATGCTTCGGCGCGCGAGGTGGGGTTAGCGGGATTCGGGGCTCTTTAAGGCGCGTCGCGGCGTTCAATAGTCACCGCTGGTGACTGTGGACCCCCACCCCTGTCCCCTCCCCGCAAGGGGGAGGGAGACCCTCACACCGATATCGAAGCTATCGTCTCCCTCCCCCTTGCGGGGAGGGATTAAGGGTGGGGGTCAGCCCGCGCCGGGCTATCGAGTGCTCAGACCTTGTGCCCGGGCCAGCCCATCAGCAGCTGGACGTCCTTTTCTGCTTCCTTGGCCTTCGCCGCATCCTTGAACACCCGCATGACGCATTGCGGTTTCTTCCGGTCGATCACGTCGTAGACCAGGTGGTAGCCGGTCTTGTCGAAGATCGGGCCGATCCAGCCGGCGCAGTGGTCGCAATAGCGGCCCATCGGCTCGGCGTCGTTGTCCATGACCTTGCTCAGGCTGGGGCAGACATTCATGCGCAATTCGAGGCGATCCTCGTTGCGGTCGATGTCCATGTCGCAGTTTTCTTCGATCTTGATGTGGGTCCAGTACTCTTCCATGCCTTCGAGACCCTTGGTCTCGATCAGCTCGAGGATGTGCTTTTCCTGGTTCTTCGAGATGGCGAGGAAATAGGCCTGCAACTGGTCTTCGCCCTGTGACTCCAGGAACTTGAAGACCTCGTTGTAGAAGCGGGTGAAGTGGTCGGACGGGATCATGCGCGCCTCCTGATCACCTGACGGCAGGCGCCGGGGCCGGTGATTTCCGTGTCGATGGCATAGGGCGAGCCTTCGGCCAGCGCCTCGTTGGTGCGGCTGGTCTGGTCGCAGAAGTGCGGCGAGGGCGTGCCGACCAGTTTCGCCACATGATGCCAGGCGGTGCAGCGCCGGACCGTGAGGACGATCTCGTCGGCGCCGACCTCGATATCGTAGTCGCAGTTCTCGCGGGTGAAGAAATGCCGCCAGTGGCGGACCAGTTGGCCGGTGTCGCCGGCAACCAGGTCGTCGTGGATCGAGCGATAGACGTCCTTGCCGACCTTCTTGAAGATCGCGTCCATCGCCTCGACACCGTAGCGCGAGATGATGAAATCGATGGTGGTGTTGGTGGCGCCGTGGAAATCGAGATGGACCTCCCCGCCTTCGGCATAGCGCAGGTGTTCACTCATGCTTGGGGCTCCCAGGACATCTGGTTGGCGAGGATGCCGCCGTCGACATAGAGCATCTGTCCGGTGATGTAGCGGGCGGCAGGCGAGGCGAGGAAGACGGCGGCGCCGCCAATATCGGCGGGCATGCCGACGCGGCCCAGCGGGATCTGTCTTTCGAGGGCAGGGCGGACGCCCGGCGCCGCCAGTCCCTTCGCGGAAAGGGGCGTCTCGATGATCCCCGGCCCGATGCCGTTGGCGCGGATGCCGCGCTCGGCGAGCGTGACCGCAAGGTTGCGAACCAGCATCAGCACCGCGCCCTTGCTGGTATCGTAGATGACGCTGTTCTTTTCGGCCGCCAGTGAGTTGGTCGAGCCGGTGCAGATGATGCTCGGGTTCTCCTGCCCCGGCGCCAGACCTTTGACGAAGGCCTGCGCTGCGAACAGGTAGCCCTTCACGTTGAGGTTGAACGTGCGGTCGAATGCCGCCTCGGTGAGGTCGTCGAAATTGGTGTCGAGGTAGGTGCCGGCGTTGTTGACCAGCGTACCGAGCCGACCGAGCTTCGCGCGCGCTGCCGCGACGAAGCCTTGCGCACCAGCCACGGTCGAGAGATCGGCCTGGACGAAGTGGCATTCGGTCAGCTTGCCGAGCCGCGCGGCTGCCCCACCATCGTCAGCGAGGTGCGAGTTGATTACCAGCCGCGCCCCCGTATGGGCAAAGGCCTCGGCGATGGCATAGCCGATGCCGGTGGTAGAACCTGTTATGGCGACGCATTGGCTCATGCGAGTGCGTTCCCGGCGAGACTCGCTTCGACGCTGAGCACAGCGCCGACGAGCGCCTGTGTCGCCTCGGCCTGTGGGTTGCGGAACAGGTCGAGCGGCTTGCCCACTTCGACGATCTTGCCAGACGACATCACGTAGACCTTGCTGGTTGTGTAGGCGACGACCGAGAGGTCGTGGGCGATGAAGACGAGGCCGAGGCCCAGGTCGCGGACCAGATCCTTCAACAGGTTCAGCACCTGGGCCTGGATCGACACGTCGAGGGCCGAGACCGGCTCGTCGGCGATCAGCACTTTCGGGCCGGGCATCAGGGCGCGGGCGATGGCGATGCGCTGCAACTGGCCGCCGGAGAACTCATGCGGGAAGCGCTCCAGCGCGTTCCTGTCGAGCCCGACCTGGTCGAGCACTTCCAGCACCCGGGCAGCGTGGTCGCCTTCGATCTTCAAACTGCGCAGCGGCTCGAGCAGCGAGGTGCCGACGCGCATGCGCGGATCGAGCGAGGAGCGCGGGTTCTGCAGCACCACCTGCACCGAGCGGCGGAACAGCTTCTTGTGCGTTTCACCACCGGTCCAGACGTCGACACCGTCGTAGAGCACCTGGCCCTCGCCAGGCCGCTCGACGCCGGTGAGCATGCGGGTGAGGGTGGTCTTGCCTGAGCCGCTTTCGCCGACGAGGCCGACCGCCTCGCCGGGGCGAACGGAGAAATCGATGCTGTCCAGCACTTTGAGCTTGGGCCGCGGTGCGAACAGCTTCTGCCGGTTCAGGTTGTAGACCTGGCTCAACTGCCGGACTTCCAGCAGCGGACGCGCATCGGCGGGGAATGGGGTTACGGCACTCATTGCGCAGCCACCTCGCCGGCCTTGTGAATCGGGTGCCAGCAGGCGGCATTGATGCCCTCGCTGCCCAGCTCCGGCATGGTCGAGCGACATTTGTCGGAGGCGGCAGGGCAGCGCGGGTTGAAGGCGCAGCCCGTGGGGAGGCTATGGAGCGGCGGCACCATGCCGGGGATCGAGACGAGACGGGACGAACCGTCGAGCGCGATATTGTCCATGGTCGGCTGGCTGTCGAGCAGGCCGCGCGTGTAGTGGTGCCTGGGGTTGCGGAACACCTCCTGCACCGGGCCGATCTCGACGATGCGGCCGGCATACATCACCGCGACGGTGTCGCACATGGCGGCGATGATCGGCAGGTCGTGGGTGATCATCAGCAGCGCCGAGCCGCGATCGCGCACGGCGCCGTTGAGCAGGCGCAGCACCTGCTTCTGCACCGTGACGTCGAGCGCCGTGGTCGGCTCGTCGGCGATGATCAGCTGCGGGTAGCAGGCGAGCGCCATGGCGATCATGATGCGCTGGCGCTGCCCGCCGGAGATCTCATGCGGGTAGGCGCGCACCAGCTGCTCGGGGCGCGGCAGGTTCATCTGCCTGATCAGCTCGATGGTCTGCGCCTCGGCAGTGCGCTTGTCGGCGCCGGTGTGGCGGCGGATCACCGAGCTGATCTGGTCGCCGACGCGGCGGACCGGGTTGAGCGAGCTCAGCGGATCCTGGAACACCATCGAGAGGGTGCGGCCACGGCGGCTCGACAGCGCCTTGTCGGACTGGGTGACGAGGTCGACGCCGTCGTGGAGGATGTTGCCGTTGGTGCTCCAGCCCATCGGCAACAGGCCCATCAGCGCCAGCGCGGTCATCGACTTGCCGGATCCGGACTCACCGACCAGCCCCATGCGGCCGCCCTGCGGGATAGTGAAGGAGACGCCGCGCACGGCAGTGACATCGCCGTTGGTGACCTCGAGGTTCTTGACTTCGATGGCGTGTGGCTTGCCGGAGGTCATCAGCTCCTCCGCTTCAGCTTGGGGTCGAGCACGTCGCGCAGGCCGTCCCCGAGCAGGTTCAGCCCGAGCACGACGGTGACGATGGCGAGGCCGGGCCACATGGCGAGCGGCGAGGAGATGCCGACGGTCTGCTGCGCTTCGTTGAGCATCATCCCCCACGAGATCGAGGGTCGGGTGACGCCGACGCCGAGATAGGAAAGGCCCGCCTCGGTGAGGATGCCGGCGGCGAAATAGAGGGTGAACTGGACGATCATTACACCGGCGATATTGGGGATGACGTGGCGGGCCAGGATGAACAGCTTGCCGCGGCCATAGAGCTTGGCGGACGTGATGAAATCCTCCTGCAGCACGCTCATCGCGGCCGAGCGGATGACGCGGGTGAAGGAGGGGGTGAAGAAGGCGGTGAGCGCGAAGATGGTGGTGAGCGCGCCCGAGCCCATGGTGGCGGCGAGCACCAGGGCGGTGACCATGCCGGGGATCGACAGCATGATGTCGGCGCCGCGCGAGATGGTCTCATCGGCGATCTTGCCATAGGCGGCGGCCACCAGCCCGGCGATGGTGCCGAGGATCAGGCTGATGGTGGCGCCACCGGCGCCGACCAGGATCGATGTGCGCGCCCCGACCATCAGCTGGGCGATGATATCGCGGCCGAGCCCGTCGGTGCCGAGCCAGTGGTCGACGGTGCCGGGCGGCAGCATGCGGTTCTTGATGTTGGGGATGTTCGGGTTCGAGGGTAGCCAGAAGAACGAGACGATGGCGATGACCAGAAAGCCGACGGTCAGCACCACGCCGACGACCAGCGAGGCATTGAGCTCGAGGCGGCGACGGCGGCGCGGGGCGACGGTGGGGGCGGTGGTGTTCATGCGGCTGCCTCCCCTCTTACGCTGCGTTCCGGACGCGCGGATCGAGCACGCCGTAGAGCAGGTCGACGACGAAATTGACGAAGATGACGAAGATGATGATCAGCATGACGGTCGACTGCACCACGATCACCTCGCGCGCGGCGACGTTGGCGAGGATCATGCGGCTCAGGCCCGGCAGCGAGAACACCATCTCGATGATCACGGTGCCGCCGATCAGTTCGGCGATCTGCAACCCGACAATGGTGACGATGGGGAGCGCGGCGTTGCGCAGGCCCACCTGCAGCAACGCCTGAGTGCGGGTCATGCCGACGGCGCGCGCGGTGCGCACATAGTCCTGGTTCATGACGTCGAGCACGGCGGAGCGCACATAGCGGATCAGCACGGCGGCCATGATCAGGCCGAGCGACAGCACCGGCAGCACCAAGGAGCGGATGGCGCCGATCGGGCTTTCGCGCCAGTCGACCCAGCCGCCGGTGGGCAGCCAGCCGAGCTTCACCCCGAACAGCACCGACAACAGGATGCCGGCCCAGAACACCGGCACGGCGATGCCGATCTGGCTGATCAGCGCCAGCACGGCGCCCGATGGTTTGCCGACATTGCGCGCGGCGTAGGTGCCGACCGGGATGGCGATGATGAGGCCGAGCAGCAGGCCGGAGAGGGCCAGTGGCACGGAGACGGAAAGCCGCGCGGTGACGAGGTCGGCGACGCTTTCCTTGGTGCGGAAGGATTGGCCGAGATCGCCGTGCAGCATGTTGGTGATCCAGTTGAAATACTGGACCGGCAGCGGCTGATCGAGGCCATAGGCGTGCGCCAGGGCGTTGATCGCCTCGGCGGTGGCATCCTTGCCCAGAACGATGGCGGCGACGTTGCCACCGGCGGCGCGAATGAGAATGAAGATGGCCAGCGAGGCAACGAAGACGGCGCCCAGGAAAAACGCCAGTTTGCGCAGCGCGTAAATTGCCATTCAGCTCAACCCTTGACGAAGCGACCCGTTCGGGGTCGCAGAAACCCGGTGCGAGCCGCCGGCGCGGGGCCGGCGGCTCGCGGATTGGATCAAGCTACACTTACCAGTGCAGCTTGCCGATCTCGATCGCGACGAGGACGCGCGGCTCGAGGAAGCCCTTGAGTTCGGCATCGAACAGGCCGACGCCCTTCTTGGCGATCAGCGGCACGATGACGGCGTCCTTGCGCAGGATGTCGGCCGCCTCCTTCATCTTGGCGAGGTATTCCTCGTCGGACGGCGCAGCATCGGCGTCGCTCAGCGCCTTGGTGTATTCGGCGCTGCAATAGGTGCTCCAGCCGGCCTTGTCGGGGCTCGGGCAGGCCCACTGGGTCGGCTCGGCGTCGCCCGACATCACGGTGATGTCGAACTGCGGCGGACGGCCCTGGAAGATCAGCTGGCTGTAGCGCGCGAGGTCGATGGCGTTACGGGTGACGTTGAAGCCGGCGCCCTGCATGGCCGGGATCATGATGTCGGCCGGCAGTGACAGGTCAGGCACGTCGCTCAGCGAAGCGTATTCCAGCGGGGTGGAGGCCCACTTGGCGGCCTTCGCCATCGCGTCTTCGTAGTTGTACGGGTACGGGCAGCTGTCGGCGCTCTCCGGCGAGTACCAGGGCTGGTTGGGCAGGGCGAAGGTGCAGGTGTTCTCGGCACCCCAGGCGGCGCCGAAGGCGTCGTTGTAGGACTGGCGGTCGAGCGTCTCGGCCAGCGCCTGGCGCAGTTCCGGGTCGAGCTTCTGGTTGAACACCGCATAGGTCGGCTCGCCGATCTGCGGATAGGTGACGAGGGTGAACTTCTTGTCGAGCTCACGCTTGGTCAGCTGTTCCCAGAGGTCAATGGTGATCACCGGGACGGCGTCGACTTCACCGGCTTCGAGCGCATTGAGGCCGGCGGTGCCGTCGGTCACGATGCGTACGGTGGCGGCGGTGATGGCCGGCTTGGTGCCCCAGTAGTTGGGGTTGGCTTCGAACTCGAAGGTCGAGTTGGTGGTGTACGACTTCAGCACGTAGGGGCCGGTGCCGATCGGGTTGGTGGCGATGCTGCCGGCGGCGTGCTCGGGCTGGATCAGGCCGGCGACGGAGCCCATGCCCCGCCAGAAGTTCTGGCTCGGCTGTGACAGCGTCACCTTGACGGTGGAGTCGTCGACCTTCTCGATCGCGGTGACGGCATTATAGGCCGACGAGTTATTGACGACCGGCGAGGCCTTCATGGTGTTGAGCGAGTAGATCACGTCCTCGACCGTCACCGGCGTGCCGTCGGAGAAGTTGGTCTTACGGATCTTGAACTCGTAGGTCAGCTTGTCGTCGCTGATGGTCCAGGACTCGGCGACGCCGGGCTCAACCGAGCCGTCCTTGTTGAAGTAGACCAGCGGCTCGACCACGTTGGCTGGAATCCACAGGCGCAGCGCCGTGAGGCCGCTGGTGACATAGTCGAGCGTGCCCGGATCCTGGCGGGCGATCAGCACCACCTTGTTCTCGGCGGCGCGCGGCGAAGCGGCCATGGCTTCGGCGCCGCCAAAGGCCGCCAGCATGATGGCAGCCGCGGCAATGGCGCCGAGGCGCTGGCCGAACTTTCCCTTAGACTGCATGTTGAATTGTCCCTTCCGATTGTCCCTGAACGTGCGCGGTGCGCGGCCCCTCCACATCCGACCCCCTCTGCAGCCAGCAGTGCACCGCGCCTGATGCTGCCGCGTATTCCATGATGTGGAATGCAAACTCTTTTTGCATGCCGATAGTCTGCATAGGATATGTGCGTATGGCAAGTAGCTTCCCGTTTCGGCGGCAAAACGAGCGCGAAATTAATGTTGGGCCGCTGATTTGCGTTCCGCTATATGGAACGTTGTTTGCGGCGGAGATGATTATTCTCTCGACAGGATCCGCGTTCAGCCGCCCGATTGGCCTGCAGGTGACTTCTCAACCGGGCGGCGATTGCCTAGTTTGCGCCGCCTCGAGGAGAGATTTGACGTGAAGATCGGAATTGTCGGGCTCGGCGCCCGGGTCGCATACCTCGCGCGGATCGCCGTGCAGCAGGTGCCGGGCGCGACGTTGGTGGGCTATGTCGATCCGACGCCATATGGCATGCCCGAGCTGACCGGAGCCGGAATCGACGCGGGGCCGGCCTACGAGACCCCCGAGGCTTTGCTCAAGGCGGAAAAACTCGACCTGCTGATGGTAGGGTCGCCCAACCACATGCACCTGGGGCACATCCGGATCGGGCTCGATGCGGGGCTGAAGGTGTTCACCGAAAAGCCGGTGGTGACCAGCGAGGCCGACACTTATGCGCTGCTCGAACTGCTCAAGCAGAGTGGCGGCGCCGACAACGTGATGATCGGGCTGGTGCTGCGCTATGCGCCGCTCTATCGCGATCTGGTCAAGAGCTATCGCTCGGGTGCGCTGGGCAAGATCACCTCGATCGAAGCCAGCGAGCACATCGCGCCCTATCACGGCGCCTTCTTCATGCGCGACTGGCGCCGGCGCACCGGCTATTCGGGTGGCTTCATCCTCGAAAAATGCTGCCACGACATCGATCTCTACCAGGGGCTGGTGGGCAACCGGCCGATACGGGTGGCGAGCTTTGGCGGGCGGAAGACGTTCGTGCCCGAGAACATGCCGACCAAGGCCGGGATCAACGATCTCGATGTGTATTTCAGGAAGCCCGGCGGCTGGCAGAGCGACAACCGGGTCTGGGATGGCGATGGCGACATCATCGACTACCAGACGGCGCTGGTGGAATATTCGGGCGGCGAGAACCTCTGCTTCCACACCAACCTGAACGTGCCGGACGAGTATCGGCATTTCACCGTCATCGGCACGCACGGCATGGCCGAGGGCGATTTCGTGCGCAATTTCTACCGCATGCACGATGCGCGCACCGGCGAGCGACGGGTCGACAAGCGCTACGAGACCAAGGGCACTTCGGTTCACTACGGCGCCGACGAGCAGATGGTCGCCGATATCTTCGCCCATCTCACCGACGGTGCGCCGCTGCCGGTCTCCATCATCGACGGACTGGTGGCAGGGATGACGGCGATCAAGATCGACGAGGCACGGGCCAGCCGGCAGGTGATCGAGCTCACCGAGACCTGGCGGCAGTTCGACAGCTACGGGCTCAGCTGACGGATTCTCCGTTGGAAGGGCTTTGCGGCCTCAAGCGGCGCCGATATGTTCGCGCGAAATTCTCGGAGGACAATCCCATGCACAAATCCATCGCAGCCCTCGGGCTCGCGTCCATCCTGGCGCTCGGCGTTTCCCAGGGGGCACTTGCCGCCGGCGAGAAGGTGTCGGTGATCACCCCGTTCCTGGCGGCGATCGCGACGGGCGAGATGATCGAAGCGTTCAAGGCCAAGGCGACCGAGTACCAGTGGACGGTCGACGTGGTGGACACCGCCGGCGACATGGCGGCTTTCGCCAGCCGCGTCGAGGACGCCACCACCAGCGGCGCCAAGGCGATCGTGCTGGTGTCGGTCGACCCGGCACAGATCCAGGACCAGGTCGACAAGGCCAAGGCGGCGGGCGTGCCGGTCGTCACCATCGACGGCGCCAAGAACGCCTCGACCGTCCTCAACGTCACCTCGGACAACTACGTGCTCGGCGAGACGATGACCAAGTTCCTGTTCGATCAGATCGGCAACAAGGGCAATATCGTGCGCTTCTTCTACTCGGCGCATCCGGGCGTGCACCAGCGCGAACTGGCGCTCGATGCGGCGCTGAAGGCCAATCCGGAGATCAAGCAGGTGGCCGACCACTATGTGGCGGTGCCGGGCCAGGTGGACGACAGCCGCGCCGCCATGGACGCAATGCTCCTCGCCAACCCGGGCGATGGCGCTATCAACGCGGTGTGGGCGGCCTGGGACGAGCCGGGGATCGGCGCCAACCTCGCCATCGAAGCGGCGGGTCGCAAGGGCATCGTCATTGCCGGCATCGACGGCAACCCGCAGGCGATCGACCTGATCAAGGCGTGCAGCGCCTATATCGGCACGGTCCGTCAGGGCTTCGGCGAGATGGCCAATATCGCGGCTGGTGAGCTCAATACCATCCTCGCCGGCGGCACGGCCAAGGCCGACGAGCTCTATGCGCCGGTGGAACTGATCACCCGCGAGAGCCTCGGCGTCAGCTGTCCCTGACATTGCTCGACCTCTCCGGGATCAGCCGGCGCTTTGGCGCGACCCATGCGCTCGACGACGTGAGCCTCGCCCTTGCCGAGGGCGAGGTGCTCGGGCTCGTCGGGCCGAACGGCGCCGGCAAATCCACACTGATCAAGATCATCGCCGGCGCCGATCGTCCGGATGCCGGTGAGATCCGCATCGACGGCAAACCGGTCGCGTTCCATTCGGCGCATGAGGCCTATGCGGCGGGCATCCGGGTGATCCACCAGGATGCGCCGCTGGTGCCGGGCTTCGATACGGTCGAAAACTGCTATCTCGGCCGCGTCTATCCGCGCCGGCTCGGGCGGATCGACCGCAAGGCGATGCGTGCGGCGATCGCCGAGGTGGCGGCCGATATCGCGCCGGAGCTCGATCTCGGCCTGCCGGTGATGTTCCTGCCGCCGGCCGAACGGCAGTTCGTGCGGTTGCTGCGCGCCGTCGCCGACAAAGGCCGGCTGCTGATCCTCGACGAGCCGACGGCAGCGCTGCCTGCAGAGGACGCCGAGCGCTTCTACCAAGTGCTGCGGCGGACGCGCGAGCGGGGGACTTCGATCATCCTCGTCAGCCACCGGCTCGACGAGATCGCCGAGTTCTGCGACCGCGCCGTGGTGATCCGCGACGGCAGGCTGGTGGCGCAACTGAGCCGAGGCGAGGTGACGCCGGAAGCGATGATCGCGGCAATGGGCGGCAGCACCGCGGAGCGATCGACGCGACAGACCGATACCAGCGCGCCCAAGGTGATCGAGATCGACGGCGTGGTGGCCGGCGACCTGACCCGGCCGGCGCAACTCGCCGTGCATGCCGGCGAGGTGATCGCGCTTTATGGGCTCGCCGGGTCGGGACGCTCCAGCCTGCTCAACGCGATCTGGGGTGCGATCCCGTGGAGCGGCCGGATGCGGCTCCTCGGCGCCGACTATGCGCCGCGCACGCCCCGGCAGGCGATTGCCCAGGGCGTATCGTGCGTGCCGGCGGATCGCCACCGCAGCGGCTTGTTTCTCAACGAGGACCTGATCTTCAACAAGACATTGCCGCTGCTCTCCGGGTACCGCCGGGCGGGCAGGCTGCCCATCCCCGACACCGGCGCTGAGCGGGCGGAATTCCTCGTGGCGGCGGAGCGCGTATCGCTCAGCTACCGCGATCCGAAACAGCTGGCGCGGACGTTGTCGGGCGGCAACCAGCAGAAGCTGATCTTTTCCCGCTGGGCCAACCGGCATTCGCGGGTGATGCTGCTCGACGAGCCGACCGAGGGCGTCGACGTAATGGCCAAGGCGACCATCAAGGACATCATCCGGGCCATCGCTGCCGACGGCAATGCCGTGCTGGTTTCGACCTCGGATCGGGACGAGGCGCTGGAGCTGGGCGACCGCATCGCGGTGTTCCGGCAGGGCGGCATCGTCAGAGTTTTCACCCGTGCGGAGGCGAGCGCCGAGGCGCTGTCGGCGGCCGCGCAGTCTCGGGAGGCGGCGTGACCCGCACCAATCTCAATCGCTTTGGCACGCTGATCGCCTTCGTGCTGCTCTGCGTCGGCTTTTCGATCGCGGCGCCGGCGGCGTTCGCTTCACCGGCCAATGTGTTCAACCTCGTCCAGCAGATGGCGACGCTCGCCATCGTCGCCACCGCCGCGACGCTGGTGATGACCATCTCGGAATTCGACCTGTCGGTCGGGTTTTCGGCCTCGCTGGCCGCCGTGATCTGCTTCGTGCTGTTCGGGCAGGGCTATGATGTGTGGCTGGCGGTGCCGGCGGCGCTCCTGGTGGGGATCGTCGGCGGCGCCGCCAATGGCGTGCTGGTGGCGCGGTTCGGCATTCCATCGTTCGTTGCGACACTGGCGCTTGGCACTATCCTCTCCGGCTTTGCCTTCGGGCTCAGCGGCGGGCAGAGCCTGTTCCAGTCGGTGCCCGACGGCTTCAAGAGCCTCGCACGCGGCGATGTGTTCGGCATCCCGGTGCTCGGCTTCTGGATCGTCGCAGTGCTCGGCGTCGCGGCGTTCGTCCTGACGCAGACCGAGTTCGGGCGGCGGCTGCGCGCCATCGGCGGCAATGCGCAGGCGGCGCGGCTTGCCGGCCTGCCGATCGTGCGCGATGTGATCGTGACCTTCGCCGTCGCCGGCGGCCTCTCGGCGCTGGCCGGGCTGTTGCTGGCGTCGCGGCTGGGCAGCGTGCAGCACACGATGGGCGAGCCGCTGCTCCTGCCGGCCTATGCGGCGGTGTTCATCGGCACCACGGCTTCGCCGACCGGCGCGCCGACCGTGGCGGGAACGCTGCTCGGCGTCGCCATCACCGGAGTGATGGTCAACGGCATGACCATCGTCGGGGTCGAGCCGTTCGTGCAGAAGATCATGACCGGCGTGATCATCCTCGTTGCGGTGCTGCTGCGCCGCGTGGGGCGGGCCAAATAGGCTGGAACGTGAGGCAGGCAAGGTGAGCATCCTCGTTCTCGATTGCGGCAGCTCGGCGCTGAAGGCGACGGTGTTCGCCGCCGACGGCACGGTGATCGCGACCGCCGATACCGGCTATCGGGCCGCGGGCGCGCCGCATCGGCGGGCACCGGAGGACTGGTGGCAGGCGACGGTGGAGGCGGTAAGCCGGCTGCCGCTGGATAATGTCACCGCGCTTTGCCTCACCGGGATGATGGAAAACCTGATCGCGGTCGATGCGAGCGGCCAGCCGGTGCGAGAGGCGTCGCTCTACTCCGATCCGGTCGGCACGGAAGCGTTCGAGGCAGCTGAGGAACGGCTCGAGGCGGCAGATGCGACGGCGATCCTCGGCAATGCGCCACGGCCGCTGATGACGGCATTCAAGCTCAAGGCGCTCGACGCGGTCGGCGCCAGGTGGGTGCTGCCGGGGTCGAAGGATTTTCTGGCGCTCCGGCTGACGGGCATCGCGGCGACCGATCCGAGTTGCGCCAGCACCACCGGGCTGATGGATATCGGCACGCGCGACTGGTCGAGTGAACTGGTGGAACTGCTCGATGTAGACCGCGGGTTGCTGCCGCCGATCCTTGCGGCAGAGACGGTGCTCGGTGGGCTGATCGCCGAGGCGGCGCACGCCCTGGGATTGCCGGCCGGCCTGCCGGTGATCAACGGCTGCGGCGACGCGGCGGCGACCACCATCGGCAGCGGGGCGGAGCGGCCGGGCGAGGTGAGCGTCTATCTCGGCACCAGCGGTTGGGTTGCCGGCGTCACCGAGGTGACGGAGCGGACGCCGCGGCCCTATTACCGGCTGGCCCATCCGCTGCATGGCGGGCTGATCGAGGTGGCGCCGATCTTCTCGGCGGGCGCAGCGGCGCAATGGGCACGCGACACGCTGGGATTGACGCTCCAGGACGCCGAGCGGCTGGCGGGTGAGGCGGATGCATCACCGGGCGGCGCGCTGTTCCTGCCCTATCTCAACGGCGAACGCACGCCGTTCGTCGATCTCGATCTGAGGGCCGGCTTCGCCAATGTGACGGCGAGCGACGGCGCCGGGGCCCTCTACTACGCGGCGCTGGAAGGCGTCGCCTTCGCCATTGCGGCCAATGTGCGGGCCATGGGGGCGGCCGGGCCGGTCTACCTGGTGGGGGGCGGGGCGCAGAGCGCGCTCTGGCCGCAGATCATGGCCGACATACTGGGCCGCGAGGTGACAGTCCCCGCGCAGCCGGTGCTGGCGGCCAGCCTCGGCGCCTGGCGCGCGGCGGCCAAGGCGTTGGGGCTCACCATGGGCGCCGCAGCGCGCGGCAGGGCGTACCTGCCACGGCACCAGCGGGCCGAGCGGATCGCGCGGCAGCAGCGGCGCTTCGAGCGGGCGACGACGATGCTGCGGGAACTGGCGCAGATCTAACCAGGCCAGCGCCGGTGCGGACTGACCCCCACCCTTGATCCCTCCCCGCAAGGGGGAGGGAGACGCAGACTGAGATGCCGGTGTGAGGGTCTCCCTCCCCCTTGCGGGGAGGGGACAGGGGTGGGGGTCGGCACCCACAATGGCCAACGTCAGTCGACAGCACCCGCTGTGAGCATGTCGCTCAGGTCGCGCGAAAAATGCTTGCGGAACATGGTCAGTTGCGCGGCGCCGAGCGGCGTGGCGCGGGCGCCCAGGGTGCCGGCCACCAGGCGGGGACGCCTGATGCCGATGGCGACCAGCTCACTCAGCGCCCTCTCGGTCGCCGCGACCAGCCGGTCGACGATCGGCTGCGGCGCGAGGCTGTCGATGATGGCGTGGTCGATTTCCAGTACGGCGCCGGTATTGAAGATGATCTCGGCGAGGGCGCGGCCCGAGGCGGCGATCCACGGGGCGACCTGCTCCTCCCAGTCGGCCCAGGGCCAATCGGCCGGGTTGCCGGGCGGCAACGCGATGCCGGCTGCGGCAAGGCGCCGGCCAAGCGCGCTGGTGGAGGCGACGTCATGGCCGAGGGCGCGGTGGCCGTCATGACCGTTGACCAGCATGGAGCCAAGATTGGCCGAATTGCCGGTCGGTCCTTCCCACAGGGTGTGCTCGGCGGTGATCCCGGCGCCCAGATAGGTCGAGACGAACAGGTGCACCAGGTTGGCCGGACGCGGCGGCGGCGACATCACCATCTGGGCGAAGCAGGCGCAGTTGCCGTCGTTGAACCAGGTGGTGGGGAGGCCGGTCGCCGCTTCGAGCGCCGCGCGCAGGTCGAGGTCGCGCCAGGCAGCCAGTTGTTCGAGCGGCGGCTCGACGTTGCCGATCAGGCTGCCCAGGTTGCTCGGCGTTGCAAGGCCGATGCCGGCGACGCGCTGCTGCTGGGCCGGGCTCAGTCGGGCGATGAGCCCGGCAATGGCTTTGGCCGCCTCGGCGACGATGCCGGCCGCGTCGGGATAGGCGAAATCGCGGCGATAGCGGCCGAGGTCCTCGCTGCCCAGGTTGATCAGGGTGATGTCGATGTGGCGCCAGGAGATCTCGCAGCCGATGCCGTAGGCGCCGGCATAATCGAGATAGAGCGGGGTTGCCGGCTGGCCGCGGCGGCCGCGCAGCACGTCACCGCGGGTGACGAGGCCATCATCCTCGAGTTCGGTGACAATGGCGGAAGCGGTCTGCGGTGCGAGACCGGTGCGCCGCGACACCTCGGCATTGGAAATGCCCGGGCTGAACGTGATGGTGGTGAGCACGGCTCGACGATTGGCGGCACGCAGACTGGCATGTTGTACGCCGCGTCCCGCGGGTTCAAAGAAGTCCGCCAATCCCAAGCCCTCGCCGCCAACCAAATCGACGCAAAGCAACGGCACCCAGCCCACTGGGGGCTGAGCTTTCGATTCCTGCGTCCAGAAGTACTAAGTGGGGTAGAGCGACGAGGCGTCAACCCATCGACACCTACCAATTGGTCACAGAACCATCGCGGCGGTGCAACATGGGAGCCTGCCAGAACTTGAAGCTCTGCTTCTTGATCAGCTCTTCATTGACCTCGATGCCGAGGCCGGGGGCGTTGCTGACCGGATAGTGCGAGCCGTCCAGCCGCGGCTGCACCGGGAAAAACTCGGTATTGTCGAAGCCGAGATTCTCGGCCGGGCTGGAGCGGGTCTCGAGCCAGGAGAAATTCGGCACCGCCGCCGAGAAGTGCACGGTCGCCGCGGTGCAGATCGGGCCCAGCGGGTTGTGCGGCATCATGTCCACATAATGCGCCTCGCTCCAGCCGGCGACCTTCATCGACTCGGTGAGCCCGCCGACATTGCACACGTCGATGCGGTTGAACTGGTGGATACCGCGCTCGATGTAGGGCAGGAACTGCCACTTCGAAGCAAACTCCTCGCCGATGGCGAAAGGCACGTCGGTGAGGGTGCGGAGCGATTCGTAGGCCTCGGGGGTCTCGTCGCGGATCGGTTCCTCGAGGAAGTCGAGCGTCCCCGACGGCATCTTCTGGCAGAAGCTCGCGGCCTCGGCCACCGACAGGCGGTGGTGGAAGTCGATGCCGAGGATGACGTCCTCGCCCAGTTCCTCGCGCGCCTTGACCATCCACTTGGCGGTCTTGCCGATATGCTCGCGCGGCTCGTAGATCTCCTCGCCATGGCCCGACGGCGACAGCCGCATGGCGTTCCAGCCGTGCGCGATCAGCATCTTTGCCTGTTCGATCATTTCAGGGCCCGGTTCGCCAGAGGTGGTGGCGAAGGTCGGAATGCGGTCGCGCTGCTTGCCGCCGAGGAGTTCGTAAACGGGTACCCCCAAGGCCTTGCCCTTGATGTCGTAGAGCGCGATGTCGATGGCCGAGATCGCCGCCTGCAGCACGCGGCCGCCCTCGAAATACTGGCTGCGATAGAGCAGCTGCCAGATATGGCCGATCTTGAACGGGTCCATGCCGATGAGGATTTCGGCGTAGTGCTCGATGGCGCCGACCACCGCCTTCTCCCGACCGGACAGGCCGCTCTCGCCCCAGCCGAAAATGCCGTCGTCGGTCTCGATCTTGACGACGAGCTGGTTACGGATGCCCACCCAGACGGCGTAGGGCTTGATGGCGGTGATCTTCACGTTGGCTGCTCCTCAGCGGCGGAGGTTTTCTCCGCTCGATTGTCCCGGGGAGGGGGCACTGATTGGCTGCGCCGAGTCAATTGGACGAGCGAATGAAATGCTCGCCCTCATTGGGTCTTCGGCGATCCACCGAGCCTCGCGCGCATGCCGCCATCGACCCTCACCACCTCGCCGGTGATGAAGGAAGCGTTGTCCGAGGCAAGAAACACCACCACGCTGGCGATCTCGGAGGGGGCGGCCATACGCCCGAGCGGGTGCATGCCATCGATCTCGGCATAGACGGCGGCCGGGTCGGGCGCGGCATCGACGGCGTTGCGCAGCAGCGGGGTATCGACCGAGCCGGGCGCGATGCCGTTCACCCGCACGCCATAGGGGGCATAGTCCACCGCCATCGAGCGGACGAGGCCGATAAGCCCGTGCTTGGATACCGAATAGGCGGTGACGCCGGCCTGCGAGGCGACGCCCTGCACCGATGAGATGTGGACGACATTGCCTCTGGACGCGCGGATCATCGGCATGCAGGCCTTGGAGACGAGGAACGCGCCCTTGAGGTTGACGTCGAGGGTGCGATCCCACAGCGCTTCGTCGGTGCTCTCGACCGTGCCATAGGTCTGGATGCCGGCATTGTGGCTCAGCACGTCGAGGCCGCCGAAACGCGATTGGGCCAGCGCGGCGGCGCGGTTGCAGTCGGCGAGGCTGGCGACCGAGCCGACGCAGATCTCGACGGCGGCGGCCTTGCCGGCGAGGGCGGCAGCGGCGCCTTCAAGGCCCGCCGCGTCCACATCCATCAGCACCAGCTTGGCGCCCTGGGCGGCGAACGCCTCGGCCACCCCGCGTCCAATGCCCTTGGCGGCGCCGGTAATCAAAACACGCTGCATGAAGTCCTCCTGATTTTGTTCGCATTTCAACATCGCCAGCCGGCGAGCGGAAGATGGAAACAGGGATGACGCGTCGTCGGGCACGTCCCTTTCCATCGTCAATTGACGATGGAGCGCTCTTTTCTTTTCGCTCCGATCCGCCTAGAGGATTTCGGGCGAGCGAAGGGAAGCGTGATGCCGAAGACGGACATTGCCCGGCGGGTTTACAACCATACCTGGAAGCTCGATCCGATCGTTAGGAGCCTGCTCGACACGGATTTCTACAAGCTGCTGATGCTGCAGATGATCTGGGGGCTCTACCCCAAGGTCGATGCCACCTTCTCTTTGATCAACCGCAAGAGCTCGGTGCGGCTCGCCGACGACATCGACGAGGCCGAGCTGCGCGCCCAACTCGATCACGCCCGGACGCTCCGGTTCGGCAAGAAGGAGATGATCTGGCTGGCCGGTAACAGCTTTTACGGCTCCAAGCAGATTTTTTCGCCCGAGTTCCTGCGCTGGCTCGAGGGCTTCCGGTTGCCCGAGTATCATCTCGAGAAGCGCGACGGGCAGTATGAGCTGACCTTTCCGGGCAAGTGGGTCGAAACCACGATGTGGGAGATTCCGGCGCTCGCCATCATCAACGAGCTGCGCAGCCGCGCGGCGCTCAAGGGCTATGGGCCGTTCGCGCTCGACGTGGTCTATGCGCGCGCCAAGGCCAAGATGTGGGAAAAGGTCGAGCGGCTGAAGCAGTTGCCCGAACTGAGGATCTCGGATTTCGGCACGCGGCGGCGGCACTCGTTCCTGTGGCAGCGCTGGTGTGTCGAGGCGCTGAAGGAAGGGCTGGGGCTCGAGGTTTTCACCGGTACCTCGAACGTGCTGCTTGCCATGGACAACGATCTGGAGGCGCTCGGCACCAACGCGCACGAGTTGCCGATGGTGCTGGCGGCGATCGCGCCGAACGAACAGGCGCTGAAAGAGGCGCCGTACCAGGTGCTGCAGGATTGGGAGAGCTACTATGGCGGCAATCTCAAGATCGTGCTGCCCGATGCATTCGGCACCGACGCCTTCCTCAGGGATGCGCCCGACTGGGTGGCGGACTGGACCGGCTTCCGACCCGATAGTGCGCCGGCCATCGAGGGCGGCGAGAAGATCATCAAGTGGTGGCAGGAGCGCGGCCGCGATCCGCGCGACAAGCTGCTGATCTTCTCGGACGGTCTTGACGTCGACATGATCGAAGAGGCCTACCACAACTTCCGCGGCCGGGTGCGCATGGCGTTCGGCTGGGGCACCAACCTCACCAACGACTTCTCGGGCTGCTCGCCCTGGCCCAATCCGCAGCTTGAGCCGATCTCGCTGGTGTGCAAGGTGAGCGAGGCGGATGGCCATCCGGCGGTGAAGCTGTCGGACAATCCGGAAAAGGCCACCGGCGACGCGGCGGAGATCCGCCGCTACATCAGGATTTTCGGCGACAAGGGCCGGGTCTCCCACAAAGTCACCGTCTAGCTGTTCTTATTACTGAGGTCTCATGCGTTATTCCGCCTGCATCGAGTGGCTGTTCGCCACCGAAGAACCCGATGTCGCCAACCGGGTCCGCGCGGCCAAGGCCGCCGGGCTCGAGGCCGTCGAGTTCTGGCGGTTCTCCAACAAGGATTGCGACGCCATCAGGCAGGCGCTCGACGAGACCGGGCTGACGCTGGCGGGGATCCTGTGCGAGCCGATCGCGCCGCTCACCAATCCGGAATCGCACCAGTGGTTTCTCGAAGGCGTCCGCACTTCGCTCGGGGCGGCGCGGCAACTGGGCGCCAGGGTGATCATCGCGCAGGCCGGCGACAACCAGCCCGGCATGGCGCGCGCCGCGCAGCATGCAGCGATCGTCAAGGTGCTGAAGGAAGCCGCCAAGATCCTCGAAGGCTCCGACGTGGTGCTGGCGCTCGAGCCGCTCAACGACCGGGTCGACCATCCGGGCTACTACCTGACCTCGACGGAGGAGGGACTCGATATCGTCGACGAGGTCGCCCGACCCGAGATCAAGCTGCTCTACGACATCTACCACGCAGCGGTGATGGGCGAGGAGATCGAGGTGCTCAGCGGTCGGCTCGACCGGGTGGTGCATGTGCACCTCGCCGACACGCCCGGCCGCGGCGAGCCGGGCAGCGGCCGCATGGATTACGCCGAGCGGCTCGAGTGGCTCGAGGCGCAGGGCTACACCGGCCTGATCGGGCTCGAATACAAGCCGAGCGGGCCGACGGTGGAGACGCTCAGGTTCCGGGACGGGCTAGGCGCCGACTGATAGAGACGGCCCCCTCCCGCCTCCCCCATGAAGGGGGAGGTGCCCTGCTGGTGCGCTTCGCACGATGGAAGACAAGCCTCGATTCTTCACCTCTCCCCTCGTAGGGGAGGCCGGGAGGGGGCCGTCTCCATCAATCGACTAATCGTCCGCCTTGCCGCGCAGCCAGTGTCCCGATGCGCGGATTGTTCGACCTGGATGAACAATCCCTTGCGTGTGCGGTGCGCTATTCGAGGAAATGCCGCTGCACTATCTGTGTTGTCGAAGCAGCCGGCAGGGGCCGGCAGATAGCGATCGGCAAGGACCGACACAGGGGTTAGCGATGATCACGCAGATCAAGGGCCTGCACCACGTTACGTCGATGGCGCGCGATGCGGCCGAGAACAACCATTTCTTCTCCAAGACGCTCGGCCTGCGCCGGGTGAAGCAGACGGTCAATTTCGACGCGCCCGACGTCTACCACCTCTATTACGGTGACGAAGTGGGCACGCCCGGCACGGTGATGACGCATTTCCCGTTCCCGCACATCGCTCGTGGCCGGCCCGGCGTCGGCGAGGTCGGCACCACGGTGTTCTCGGTGCCCGAGGGTTCGCTCGGCTATTGGCAGGAGCGGCTGGCGGCGGACCGGGTAGGCGACCTCGCGCTCTCGGAGAGCTTTGGTGAGAAGCGGTTGAGCTTCCGGGCGCCGGAAGGCGATGCGCTGGCGCTGGTCGAGAATGCCGACGACGCACGGCTGCCCTGGACCGGCAATGGCGTCGATGCCGAGCATGCGATCCGCGGCTTCCACTCCGCTTCGCTGCGGCTGCGCGATGGCGGCGCCACCGAGGAGCTGCTGAAGTTCATGGGCTACGAGAACGCCGAGCGTTCGGGCAACGTGCACCGGCTGATCCGGCCGGACGGCAACCCGGCCAACACCATCGACATCGAGGTGCTGCCCGACGCGAACCGGGCCGATCTCGGCGCCGGGTCGGTGCACCATGTCGCCTTTGCGGTGGAGAACCGGGCGGCACAGCTCGAAGTGCGCAAGGCCCTGCTCGACACCGGCTACCAGGTGACGCCGGTGATCGACCGGGACTATTTCTGGGCGATCTACTTCCGTACGCCCGGCGGGGTGCTGTTCGAGATCGCGACGAACGAACCCGGCTTCGATCGGGACGAGGACACCGCGCATCTGGGCGAAACGCTGAAGCTGCCCAGGCAGCATGAGCACCTGAGGGCGACGCTGGAGCAGACGTTGCAGCCGCTCGAGGAAAAGGAGCCGGCATGATGACCGAGGCGATCGACAGCTACGTCAACGTGGATATCCCCGGCGCATCAATTGATGCGCCCGCCTTCTACCTGTTCCACGGCACTGGCGGTGACGAACACCAGTTCACCGACCTCGCCGCCGAGCTGAAGCCCGGCGCGCGACGGATCGGGGTGCGCGGCGACGTGTCCGAAGCCGGCGCGTTGCGCTACTTCAAGCGGCTCGGCGAGGGACGCTACGACATGACGGACCTCGGACGGGCGACCAGGAAGCTCGCGGGCTTCGTCGGCGCCAGCAAGGCCGATGCCCAGCAGGTGCTTGGCCTCGGCTATTCGAACGGGGCCAACATCCTGGCGTCGGTGCTGTTCGCTGCGCCGGAACTGTTCGACGTGGCGGTGCTGATGCATCCACTGATCCCGTTCACGCCGGAGCCGCAACTGGGGCTCAAGGGCAAGCGGATCATCATCACGGCCGGCCGTCGTGATCCGATCGTGCCGGTACATTCGGCGGAACTGCTGGCGAGCTATTTCAGGGAGCAGGGGGCCGAGGTGACGTTGTTCTGGCACGAGGGCGGACACGAAATCCGCCGCGAGGAACTGCTCGCGGTGCGGGATTTCCTGGCCTGAGGGTTCCTTCGCCTGAGGGCCCCGGCGTCGGTCAAATCAGCCCCTGGTCCTTCATCGCCTGCTGCTCGTCAGGGGTGATGAAAGCAAAGATTTTCGGCGCGTCGCCAGCCAGGTTGAGGAAGTAGCGGTTGGTGAAGCCGACCGTCCCGCTCTTGCCGTCGCTTCGGCGCTTATAGTCGAACTCCCAGTCGACGGTGGCCATGACGTTGGCCGCGTCGAGCTCGGTGACCTTGACGCCGGCGACGCGCATGGCCGTGCCGCCGACTTCGCGATACTTGGCGAAGCCCTGGCCGATCAGCTTCCTGAACTCGGCGTCGTTGGCCCCGCCCATGACCCCTTGCGGGCTCGACTCGACCAGGTAGGGAGCAAAGCTCGCGACCGTACCGTCGACGTCCTCGATGGGCGGGTTCTGCAGCGCATCGTTGCTGCGTTTGGCGTAGGCTTCGAAGAAGCGTTTCACGTCGCTATCCTGCTTCGGCATGGGTCTTCTCCTTCGCTTGACCAATGCCTGACGGGCAGGATCGGTTGCCTCCCCCGTCGGAGCGTCAGCCCACGAAGTCGACCGGTACGCCGGGCTTCACCATCTTGGCCAGCTCGTTGGCATCCCAATTGGTCAGCCGGACGCAGCCATGCGAGGCGGTCTTGTCGATCAGCGAGGGTTCCGGCGTGCCGTGGATGCCGAAGGTCGGCTCGCTCAGGTCGATCCACATCGAGCCTACCGGCCCGTTCGGGCCGGGCGGAATGGTCAGCACCTTGGTGTTGTCGCCCTGCTGGAAGTTGATCCTGGGGTTGTAGGTGTATTCGGGCATCGGAGCGACGCCCTCGACGATATGGGTGCCTGAGGGCGATGGGTTGTCCTCCGAGCCGATGGTGGCCGGGTAGGCGGCGATCAGCCGATTGTCGGCGTCATAGGCGCGGACCTGGCGCAGCGTCTTGTCGGCCTCGATGCGGGCCACCTCGCCTTTGAGATCGGGCCCATAGGCGGCCACGAAGACCGGCTCGCCAACGGCGTAGCGCGCGCCGGGATTGAGCGCCTTGAGCAAGTCGATATCCATGTGGAAGCGCTCGGCCAGCGATTCCTCGATCGAGGCGTAACCGAGGAACTTGCGCTTGGCCTGCTCGGCATAGTCTTTGGGAATCGGCTCGCCGATGGCGTTGAGGTCGTCGGCGATGACGGCGTAATCGCCGATCACCGGCCCGCCGGTGTCGAGCGCCGCCAGCACCTCGGGGTCGAGCGCACCGTCCGGCGGCAGGCCGCGCATCAGCTCGAACGCGAATACCGCCTTGCGCACATTGTCGCCGTCGAAGCCGTCAATGACGCCGGGCGAGGCGCCAGCCCGATCAAGCAGGACCTGCAGGCGAACGACCGCCGGATCGGGATGGCGTTCGACGGCGGGCGCCGGGTCCGCCTGTTCGACCGGCGGCGTGTAGACCGCCGGGATGGTCGAGAGGTCCGCCGCGTTGATGGTCTCGGCGGTGAGCGGCAGGGCAGGTGGCGCTACCGCATCCTGTGCGGCAGCCGCAGTGACGATAAGGGCGAAAGCGAGGGGTGCGAGCGCGACGCGCATGGTTTCCAGTTCCTTTAGGAGACTGAGAAACCGCGGCAAGGCGCTCCGGGTTGCGTCATGGCTGCCGGCCGCACGCCAGGATGGTTAGCATTTGACTAAAATGCCACTGTTTGACGGCTCAGGCCTTGAGATCGGCCCACTCGGGATGCCGCCGGAACTGCGCCACCACGTAGGAGCAGACCGGCACGATCTTGCCGCCGCTGGCGCGCGCATCGGCAACGGCCGTCTCCACCAGCTTCAGGGCGAGGCCGAGATTGCGGTATTGCGGGGGGACGCCGGTATGGTCGGCGATGATCGTATTGGGATCCTGCCGATGGTAGGTCATCTCGGCTTCGGATCCGTCGGGCAGGTAAACCACGTAACGGCCGCGGCCATTGGCTTCTTCGTGCTCGACGGTGAGTTCGTCAGACATAACTAACCCTTCAATCGGTCGGTATTCTCATCTGATATGGGGTGCATGCGGGAAGCGAAAGGGGCGGCGGTCGCGGGTCAGATCTGCGTCATCGGCTTACCCAGTTCGGGGAACAGCCGCCGCTCGCTGAGGAACGGGTGGACGGCGAGCGCTGCCGCCATGTCCTTGAGCGCCAGAGCGCGCCTGCCCAGCTGCAGATACATCAGGGCACGGCCGGAGAGCGCGCCGAAATGGCGCGGTTCGATCGCCAGCACCTTCTCGCAATCGGCGATCGAGGCTTCGAAGTCACCCAGCGTGTAATAGATGGTGGCGCGCTGGTTCCAGCCTTCGGCATAGTCGGGGTAGTCGGCAACCAGCTTGTCCAGCAGGCGCAACGCGCCGGTCGCGTCGCCCATGCCGCGGGCCGTCAGCACCTCGCGCATGCGGCCGGCGAGGATGGGGTCGGACGGCGTCGTCCAATAAGTCCAGATCTGGGTGTCGATGGCCTTGGCGGCTTCGGCATTGGGCGCGACGCGCAACTGGGCGAACAGCTTGTCGATCGCAGCGCGATCGGCGGCTTCGTCGGCGAAAGCGGGGCTCGCCGCCAACAGCAGGATGAGCCCCAGCAAGAGGCGCGGAAGGATCGCAGCGAGCCGAACCGGAATGCGCATGATGAGGCGATATTCCGCCTCAAGCAGAGGCAGCGCAAGTGAGGAGTTGATAACGGCTGCGGCTAGCGCCCGGGACCCGATCTGCCGCGGGGGGAGGGAGGCGGCCGCCTCGTAGCCGGTGATTGCTGCGCAGCGCCTCGCCAGTGGCTGTCGATGGCGCGACCAAGCCCGCCGAACCAGGGCGCCGCGGCGCGCAGGAGTGCCCGCCGATAGTGCAGCAGCAGGAACAGCGCGACCAGCAGCAGTGCGCCCACGATGATCACCAGTTCGAGGCTCAGCCCCATCGACTTCAGCCAGGCCGACAGCAGCATTCCCGGCAGGATATGGGCGGCCGCCCAGACGAAGGCGGAGGTGACGTTGATGACGCAGAAGTGCCGGTAGTTCATGCCGAACATGCCGGCAATGCCGGGCACCACGGCCTTCACTCCGGGGATGAAGCGGCCGATGAACACCGACTTGCCGCCGTGCCGGGCGAAGAAGCTTTCGCCCCGGGCAATCAGCGGCAAGTGGTTGCGGAACGGCCAGAGCGTCTTGATGCGGTCCTTGAGCCAGAAGCCGAGCGTGTAGGAGATCGCGTCTCCGACCACGGCGCCGAGCACCGCCGCGAGGTAGATTTCCCAGAACGGCAGCTTGCCCTGCGCAATCAGCCCCCCGGCGAGCAGCAACACCGGCGTCGAAGGAATGAACAGGCCGACAATGAACACCGCCTCGGTGGCAGCGATGAGGAAGATGAACCACAGGCTCAGCCAGAAATTGCTGGCAATGGTCTCCAGTACCATCTCCAGCCAGCCGGTGAGCGCAGTGAACATCTCGAGCATCGGCGCTCAATAGCGCGCCGACGTGAGATTGGTGTGACAGGGCGAGGCGCTCTAGTGACCGGCCTCGGGTTTGCGCCAGCGCGCCTGCAGCGAGCGGCCGAACTCGCCCATGAACGGGGCGAAGGCCAGGATGATGCGCTTCCAGAAATGGATGATGAGGAAGGCGACGGTCAGCACGATGGCGCCGACGATGATCACCATTTCGAGGCTCAGGCCGATCGACTTCAGCCAGCCGGTCAGCAGCACGCCGGGCAGGATGTGTACGGCGGCCCAGACGAAGGCGGAAATCACGTTGATCACCGAGAAGTGCCGGTAGGGCATGCTCATCATGCCGGCCACCCCGGGGATCACCGCTTTCACCCCAGTGATGAAGCGGCCGATGAAGATGGCCTTGCCGCCGTGGCGGGCGAAGAACACCTCGCCCTGCTCGATCAGCTTCAAGTGGTTCTTGAACGGCCAGACGGTTCGGATCTTGTCCTTGAGCAGCCAGCCCACCGTGTAGGAGATGGCGTCGCCGATGATGGCGCCGAGGACGGCAGCGAAAAAGATCGGCCAGAACGGTAGGCTGCCCTGGGCAATGAGCCCGCCGGTCAGCAACAGGATGGGGAGCGAGGGGACCAGCAGACCGACGATGAACACCGCTTCGCCGATGCAGACCAGGAAGATGAACAGCAGCGAAAGCCAGAAATTGTCGGAGATGCCCTGAAGGAACAGCTCGAGCCAGGTCGAGATGGAGTGAAGGAATTCGAACATAGGGCTACTGGAGGCTCCCGGCCTTTGGTCTGGGCGAGGCCCGAAGCCCCGCATGGCAGCGTGTCACGAACGGATGGGCGCCGCCAGTCGCCATGAGCGCGCCCTTTGCGACTATTTGAAGAGGGATGCATGAACTGTGCGTGAATGTGCTAAGGGCGCGGTACCGACTCCTGGCCGCAGGGGCGAGGCACAGTTCAGAGCAGGAAACGAGAATGTCGCTGCCCATCCATCACATGATCTCCAGCGGCCCGCAGCCGGTGGCGCCGTTCAGCCATGCGGTCGAGGCCGATGGCTTCGTGTTCATCACCGGGCAGATGCCGACCGATCCGGCAGCGCCCGACGCGCCATTGCCGGCGGGGATCGAGGCGCAGACGCGCCGGGTGATCGAAAACCTGAAGCTGATCCTTGGCGGGCTCGGACTTGGGCTCGAGCACGTGACCATGGCGCGCATCTACCTCACTGAATTCCAGCGCGACTACGCGGCGCTCAATGCGCTGTGGCCGAGCTTTTTCGAAGCCGGCAAACTGCCGGCCCGCACCACTGTGGGGGTGACGGCGCTGGCGGTCGGGGCGCTGGTCGAGATCGACCTGATCGCGCGGCGTCCGTAGGCGCTGTCGGACCCAAAGCACGGTGGCTAGAGCAGGCTCAGCCCGGCGCCGGCGGCAGCACTCAGCAGCACCACCAGCCAGGGGGGCGTCCGCAGCAGCAACAGGGCGAGCGCAGCAATGCCCCAGGCGAGATCGAGCGGCCCGAACACGGCGCTGGTGAACACCGGATCGCACAGCGTCGCCAGCAGCAGGCCGACCACAGCGGCGTTGGCGAGGTCGAGCCCGGCGCGCAGCCGCGGGTCGGCGCGCAGCGACTGCCAGTAGGGCAGGGCGCCGAACACCAAGAGAAACGACGGCAGGTAGATGGCGCCGAGCCCGAGCAGGGCGCCGGCCATGCCGTTCGGTGGGGCGTCGAGCAGCGCGCCGACATAGGCAGCGAAGGAAAATAGCGGGCCGGGCACGGCCTGGGCGGCGCCGTAGCCGGCGAGGAACAGGTTGCGGTCGATCATTCCGGGCGTCACGAGTTCAGCCTCGAGCAGGGGCAGGACGACGTGGCCGCCGCCGAAGACCAGTGAGCCGGTGCGGTAGAATTTCTCGGCGACCACGAGCCAGGCGTTGCCGCCTGCCGCGAGGATCGGCAGGGCGAGCAGCAGGCCGAAGAACAACGCGAGCAGGACCGTCCCGGTCCGATCGAAGGTCAGTTGCGGTCTCGGTGCGGCCGGCGCCAGCAGGGAACCGGCAAGCGCGGCGACGGCGATGAGCGCCAGTTGGGTCAGGCCGGACGGCAGCAGCAGGGCGATCGCCGCCGCGGTCAGGGCAACGAGGCGGCGCCGCAAGTCGGGCGTCAGCGACTTCGCCATGGCCCAGACCGCCTGGGCCACGACGGCCAGCGCCGCGAGCTTCAAACCGTGCAACACGCCATCGGCCAGTGGCCCGGCGAGGCGGCTGGCGCCGTAGGCAAACGCCAGCAGCAGGGCTACCGAGGGCAGGGTGAAGGCGACCCACGCGGCGATGCCGCCCCAATAGCCGGCGCGCAGCTTGCCGATGGCGATGCCGACCTGGCTGGAGGCCGGCCCGGGGAGGAACTGGCAGAGCGCCACCAGGTCGGCATAGGCGGCATCGTCGAGCCAGCGGCGGCGCGCGACGAACTCGGTGCGGAAATAGCCCAGGTGGGCGACCGGGCCGCCGAAGCTGGTGAGCCCGAGCAGCAGGAAAACGCGGAAGACTTCGGCGACGGTGCCGTCATGAGGTTTTGCGGCTGCAGCCACGCGACGTCATCTCCCCCCCTGCGCCGGACCGTACCCGGTGGGTTCGAGACGTGACCTGCCTCAGGCGGGCGTCACAATCAACCTGGTCTTGCCCGCCAGCTGATCTCGACACCTGGTTCCGTACGCTGGGGGCCCTCCGGGTTCAGCCGGGGGTGTAGACCAGGGCGACGACGCCGTCGGGCAGGGGTGTCGATTCGAGCAGGCGGAGCTTATGCTGCTGGCCGCTGCCGAACACCGCCTGGCCGCCGCCCAGCAGGATCGGATTGAGAAACAGGTGCAACTCATCCACGAGGCCGCGCTCGAGGCAACTGCGCACCAGTTTCGGGCTGCCGAAGCTGACGATGTCGTTGCCGGGCGGCTGCTTGATCGCGGTGAGTTCGACCGGGTCGCGCAGCAGCAGCGATTTCTCCCAGTTGGCCTCGACGGCGGGGAGGGCGGAGGAAACCACGATCTTGGTGGCGCGGGCGATCCATTCGGCGTGGGCAAGCTCGCCCGCCGTGGCGCCAGGATCGTTCGGAACGGTCGGCCAGTAGCCGTGCATCATCTTGTAGGTTGCGGGGCCGAAAACCACGGCGTCGGCATCGAGGGTGAGGCGCTTGGCGTGCGCGGCGACCGCCTCATTGTAGGTGGCCCATGACAGGCCGCCCGCAGCGTCGGAGGCGTAGCCATCGAGCGAGATATGCAGGTGCATCTTGAGCTTGCGCATGGCAACTCTCCATTTGTTAAGCTGCTACTTAACTAATTGAGGGGCGGTCGCCGTGTCAATGGTTTAGGCGGCCCAGGCCTCGTTCCAAACAAAAAAGGGCGTCGGCCGCGCGGCCGACGCCCTTGAACGCGATAGCGGAAGCTTCAGGCCGCGTAGGCTTTGGTCTTCTGCTGCTGCTCGCCCAGCCCCTCGATGCCCAGCTTCATGGTCTGGCCCGGCTTCAGCCAGATGGGCTCGGGCTTCTGGCCCATGCCGACGCCCGGCGGGGTGCCGGTGGTGATCACGTCACCCGGCTGCAGGCTCATGAACTGGCTGAGGTAGGCCACGAGGTGGGCAACGCCGAAGATCATGGTCTTGGTCGAACCGTCCTGGTAGCGGTGGCCATCGACGTCGAGCCACATCCCCAGGTTCTGCACGTCCTTGATCTCGTCCTTGGTGACCAGCCACGGGCCGATCGGGCCGAAGGTGTCGGCCGACTTGCCCTTGGTCCATTGGCCGCCGCGCTCGGTCTGGAAGTGGCGCTCGCTGAGATCGTTCACCACGCAATAGCCGGCGACGTAATCGAGGGCGTCCTTTTCCTCGATGTACTTGGCTTCCTTGCCGATGATCACGCCGAGCTCGACTTCCCAGTCGGGCTTGAGGGTGTTCTTGGGCAGGATCACATCGTCGTTGGGGCCGATGATGGCGCTGGTCGCCTTCATGAACAGGATCGGCTCGGCAGGGATCGCGGCGCCGGTTTCGGCGGCGTGGTCGGCATAGTTGAGACCGATGCACATGAACTTGCCGACATTGCCGACGCAGGGACCGATACGCGAGTTCTTGTCGAGCACCGGCAGGCTGCCATGGTCGGCAGCCTTGATCTTGGCGAGGCCCTCGGCGCCGATCGACGCGCCGTTGATGTCGGGCACCACGGACGACAGGTCGCGGTAGGTGCCGTCGGTGTGCAGGATGGCGGGCTTTTCGGCGCCCTTGGCGCCGACGCGCAGAAGTTTCATGAAGTGCTCCTCAGATTTGGCCTAGGGGATAGGGCCAGACCCGCGCCGAGTCGAGGTCAACCATGGTCGAATCCGTTCGGCGCGGCGGGACTGGCCCGATCCCGCTCATTCGGGGCGGACGATGCCCTTTTTCAGCAGCACGTTGCCGTAAAGGCGACGCTCGCCGGTCTGGACCACGGCATAGGCCCCGTGCACGCGCTCGTAGAAGGCGAAGCGCTCGAGCAGGCTGAGCTTCATCCCCGGTTCGTGCTTCTTGATCAGCTTGTCGAAATCCTTGTGGGTCTGCTCCCGCTTCTTGGCGTCGCCGACCACTTCCATGCCGAAGGCCTGCTCGTCGACGAAGGTGTCGAGCGGCATCACCGTGAGGATGGCGTCGAGCACCTCGGTGGCGCTGATGCCGTCGAGGCGAACCAGCTGCGGACCGGCGCTGTCGCCGGGGTAGTTGGCATCGACGATGGCGATCTCGTCGCCATGGCCCATGGCGCGCAGGACATAGAGCAGGTCAGGGCCGAGAATCGGGGGGATGTTCTTGAGCATGAGGGGGTCTCGTTGGTGATTGGAGATCGGCAGTAGGCAGTCGGCAGTCGGCGAACGGGTGAAAGTGGTGCAGCCCTTCGACTGCCGACTGCCGACTGCCGACTGCCGACTGCCGCGCTAGCCGAACGGAAACGCCGAATACGCAGGATCCTCCCGCAGCAACTGGCCATCGGCGAAAAGCTCGGCGTGGTCGACGGCGAAGGCGATGAGTTCGGCCATGACGGAGTCGATGTGGGCGCGCATTGCGGCCGACGCGACGGCCGCGTCGCCGGCGATGATGCCATCGAGAATCTTCTGATGCTCGGCGAGGGTGACGCTCAATCGGCGCGGCGTGAGGATCAGCCGGCGAGCGCGATCGAGGTTGGCGCGGGTATTCTCGATGACGCCCTTCACCTTGGTGAAGCGCATGTCGCCGAAGATGATGTCGTGGAATTCGAGATCGCGCTCGTGAAAGCCGTTCTGGTCGTCGATCTCCACCGCGGCGCGCTGGTAGCTCATGTTGCGCTGCAGGGTATCGATCAGTTCCGGGCTGTGGTTGCCGGTGACGACGCGGACCGCTTCGGCCTCCAGCGCCTTGCGGATCAGCATGTATTCGAGCACGTCGGCGATGCGAACCAGCGACACGGTGGAACCACGCTGCGGCAGGATGTCGACGAGACCTTCGGCCTGCAGCCGCGCCAGCGCCTCCGAGACCGGGAAGCGCGACACGCCGAGGCGCTCGCAGATGGCCCCCTTGTCGATGAGTTCGCCCGGTTTCAGGTCGAGCGCGACGATGGCCTGGCGCAGGGTGTCGGTGACGAACACGGTGACGTTGCCACGTGTCGGGGTCGCCGGCGTAGACAGAAAAGAGTAGGGACTTGCCTCGGTCTTCATGCTAACATGTTAGTTGGAGTGCCGGAGCTTTTCAATCGCACCTGCTTGTCACCCGACTGGTTTTCCGCCGCAAGCGGCCCGTTCGGGCGTACGAGGATTCCCGGGGCGATTTTGCTTGGTTCCGGCAAAATGCCGCCCCGAATCTGGATCAAAAGAGCCGCCCGATGTCCGATGTCATGTCCCGCCCCGCTGCCGCCAAGACGCTGCTGCTCAACGCCCAAGACAATGTCGCGGTGGCGCTGAGCAATCTCGATGTCGGCACCGACACGCCGCAGGGCGTCACCACCACCAAACGCGTGCCCAAGGGGCACAAGTTCACCGTCAGGCAGATTGCGGCGGGCGAGCCGATCGTCAAGTTCGGGCAGATCATCGGCTTCGCCAAGGAGAATATCCCGCCGGGTGAATGGGTGCATGAGCACAACGTGACGATCGGCGAGGAGCACGGGGCGTTCAAGCGCGACTATGCGTTCGGCGAGGGCATCGTGCCGGTGGATTTCGTGCCCGAGACACAGCGGGCGACCTTCGAGGGCTTCCGGCGTTCCAACGGCCAGGTCGGCACGCGCAACTATATCGGCATCCTTACCTCGGTGAACTGCTCGACCACGGTGGCGGGGTTCATCGCCAGGGAAGTCGAGCGCTCGGGCATTCTCGAGCAGTATCCCAATGTCGACGGCATCGTGGCGCTGAAGCAGGCCAATGGCTGCGTCATCGACTATCGCGGGGTGATCTTCGACATCTTGAAGAAGACCACCTGGGGCTATGCCACCAACCCGAACATGGGCGGGGTGATCATGGTGGGGCTGGGCTGCGAGGGCTTCCAGATCCCCCGGCTCAAGGAGGCCTACGGCGTCACCGAGAACGAGACGTTCCGCACCATGACCATCCAGGAAGTGGGGGGCACGCGCAAAACCGTCGAAGCCGGCGTCGAGGCGGTCAAGGCCATGCTGCCGATCGTCAACAAGGCCAAGCGCGAGACGGTGCCGGCGTCGGAGCTGATGCTGGCGCTGCAGTGCGGCGGCTCGGACGGCTATTCGGGCATCACCGCCAACCCGGCGCTGGGCGTGGCGGCTGATATCCTGGTGCGGCACGGCGGCACGGCGATCCTTTCCGAGACGCCGGAGATCTATGGCGCCGAGCACCTGCTCACCCGGCGCGCCAAAAACCGCGAGGTGGGCGAGAAGCTGATCGACATCATCCACTGGTGGGAAGATTACGCTGATCGCAACAACATGGAGATGAACAACAACCCGTCGCCCGGTAACAAACTGGGCGGGCTCACCACTATTCTGGAGAAATCTCTGGGTGCGGCGGCAAAGGGCGGGACAACACCGCTCAATGCAGTGTATCACTATGCCGATCCGGTGACCGAAAAGGGGTTCGTGTTCATGGACACGCCGGGATATGATCCGGTGTCGGCGACGGGGCAGGTCGCGGGTGGTGCAAATATACTATGCTTCACCACCGGCCGCGGCTCCGCGTATGGCTGCAAGCCGACGCCATCGATCAAGATCGCCACCAACTCGGACATCTATCACAAGATGATCGACGACATGGATATCAACGGCGGCGAAGTGGTCGAGGGCGGCTCGCTGGAGCAAAAGGGCCAGGAGATCTTCGAGAAGATCCTCGCCGTCGCTTCGGGCGAGAAAAGCAAGTCGGAACTCCTGGGCTACGGCGACAACGAGTTCGTGCCCTGGCAGATCGGCGCAACCTTCTGATGCGGCGCGCCGTCCATGTGGTGATCACTGGGCGGGTGCAGGGAGTGGGCTTTCGCGCTTTTGTCGAGCGCGAGGCCGAGGCGCTCAGGCTCGATGGCTGGGTGCGCAATCGCCGCGACGGTACGGTCGAGGCGGTGTTCGCCGGCGATGAAGGCGAAATCCAGCACATCCTGATGGAGCTCAATGCCGGCCCGCCCGCCGCGGCGGTGACCGACGTGCGGACCGGGACTTACGAGGGGCCGATCCCCACAGGGTTCAGTTCGCTGCCGACGGCGTGAGGGTTGCAGTGGCGATCGTGGCTCTCCCCTCATCCGGCGCTACGCGCCACCTTCTCCCCGACGGGGAGAAGAATCCGGAGAGCGCCGTGGACACCACTTTGTTCCTCTCCCCGTCGGGGAGAGGGTGGACCGGCGAAGCCGGGACGGGTGAGGGGTTGCGGTAACGGCACGCCCCATTTGACTTTGCGTCGCGACCCCTTACATTGATGGTCATGTCTTGCTTCGCGACCATCACCGTTATGGCACCGCGCCGGGAAACCCCGGTCGCAGGCATATAGCCCCATGATCCGCGCCTAGGCGCCGCCGGGTCTGGGGCATCCCGGACCCATGCGGATTTTCTGCTCGGGCTCCAGCAAGGCGCCACATCCCAAACATCAGCGTGAACCGTCGCGGCGAAAAGGCCCGCAGACGTTCGCGCATCGAAAGGACCTCCGAAGATGCAATCCATGCGTCGCTATGACCTCAACCCGCGTATCGTCCTCGGCGAGGACGACCATCGCAAACTCATCGCCCTGGCGCTGGCCGGCAGCGGACACAGCTCCGATGCAGCCGACGACCTGCTCAACGAGATCGAACGCGCCCGCGTCGTTCCGACCCCCAAGCTGGGCGTCGGCATCGTGCGGATGGGCTCGACCGTGACCTACCGGCCCGACAACGGCACCGAGCGCACCGTGCAACTGGTCTACCCGGTGGATGCCGATATCGCGCAGGGTAGGATCTCGGTGCTGACCCCGGTCGGCACGGCGCTGATCGGTCTCACCGTCGGGCAGTCGATCACCTGGGAGGCACGTGACGGCAGCAAGCACGTGCTGACCGTGACGGCGGTCGAGCCACAGGCGTGATTCGCGGCGGGCGGTCCATCGAGGCCGCGATCGAACGGCGCGATCATCCAATACAATCAGGCGGTTGTACTGTCACAATTGTGCAGCCCAACCGTCATCGACCGGGCATTGCCGGCGGTTAATGAAGTGTTGCGGCCAAGCTGGCCGCGCCGCACGGAGGCTTGAATGGCCCAGCAACGTGCCCACCATCTGACGGATATCACAGGCATGCGCTCGACCACCGGACAGGCGCTGGCAATCCGCTATGACCTCAGCTCCAACACCATCGCGTTTGTCGAAGACGACTGGTTCGCCGACACGGTCCGCAGCAGCAGCGTGCCGCCGCGGGCGGTGGTGCGGCAGCGGCTCGGCAACAATGTCACCAGACTGAAGCCGCGGCGGCGGGCGTAGCTCCGGAGCCGGCGCCGCCTGACCCCCACCCCTGTCCCCTCCCCCTAAGAATGGGGAGGGAGACCCTCGCAGGGATATCGAGGCTAGCGTCTCCCTCCCCCTGTTTGAGGGGGAGGGGACAGGGGCGGGGGTCAGCCCGCACCGGCCATGCGATTACGGCCGCGCCGCCCCGTTCACCGCCAGATAGATGCTGTGCAGGCTTTGGGTGGCGCAGATGAACAGGCGGTTGCGGCGCGGGCCGCCGAACTCGACGTTGGCGACGGTATCCGGCGTCAGGAGTTTGCCCAGCAGTACGCCCGACGAGTTGAAGCAGTGGACGCCGTCGCCGGCGGAAGTCCAGACATTGCCGCGGTCGTCGAGGCGGAAACCGTCGGGCAGGCCCGTATCGGTGACGCAGAAGACGCGGGAATTGCTGACTGTGTTGTCGGCGTTGACGTCGAACACGCGGATGTGCCGGGGCAGGTCGGCGCCGTGGCTATAGGCGCTGTCGGCGACATAGAGGCGCTTCTCGTCGGGTGAGAAGGCGATGCCGTTGGGGCGGACGAAATCGTCGATTGCGACCTTCAGCTCGCCGGTAGCGGGATCGAGGCAGAAGACGTAGCAGCCCTCCTGCTCGAACTCGCCCTTGTAACCTTCATAGTCCGAGAGGATGCCGTAGCCCGGATCGGTGAACCAGATGGTGCCGTCGGACTTCACCACCACATCGTTGGGCGCATTGAGCTTCCTGCCGCGATAGCTGTCGGCCAGCACGGTGATCGA
Organism: Devosia sp. A16; assembly: GCF_001402915.1. GTDB lineage: Bacteria > Pseudomonadota > Alphaproteobacteria > Rhizobiales > Devosiaceae > Devosia_A. The sequence goes on along the minus strand of NZ_CP012945.1, from coordinate 1,387,004 downwards.
GCCGTCGAGCTCGGTGCGCACCACGTTGCGGCCGCCATGCGAGCAGGAGACCAGCCGGCCTTCGCGGTCCCTGGTGTTGCCGTTGATATAGTTGGAGTTGTGCCGGTAGACCGAGGCGCCGCCATCCGGCGTCCAGCGCATCATGCGGTTGTTCGGAATGTCGGACCACAGCAACTGGTTGGCGTCGCCGAACCACACGGGCCCTTCGGCCCAGCGGCAATCGGAATAGAGCGTTTCGAGCTTGGCGCTGCCCTGGATCAGGTGCCCGAATTCCTTCTCATGATGCTGATAAATGCCGGCCATGACTTCCCCCGTTTGTTTTGTTGGCGGCATCCAAGCGGAAGTTTTGCAGCCCGGCAAGGCTACTTGCGTTGATCCCTCGCGAGGCGCAGAGCTTTCTGCCGCAAGGAGAATTCCGATGGCCATCACCGACGCGCTCAATTCGCACCTCAAGGACAGGTCGCTGCTGCGTGCCGCGGCGTTTATCGGCGGACGATGGCTTGAGACGGCGGAGAACGGCACCAGTTTCGAGGTGACCAACCCTTCGACCGGCGAGGTGTTGGCCGTGCTGCCGAACTGCGGCGTGGCCGAAGCCAAGCTCGCGATATCAGCTGCCGACGCGGCGCAGCGGGCCTGGGCAAAAAAGACCGGCAAGGCGCGCGCCGCAGTGCTGCGGAAACTCTATGACCTGATGGTCGAGAACGCCGATGACCTCGCGGCGGTCATGACCGCCGAGCAGGGCAAGCCCCTGCCCGAGGCGAAGGGTGAGGTGCTCTATGGCGCCGCCTATGTCGAGTGGTTCGGCGAGGAGGCCAAGCGGGTCTATGGCGATACCATTCCGGGGCATCAGGAAGACAAGCGGATCATCGTGATCAAGCAGCCGGTCGGGGTAGTAGCGACGATCACGCCGTGGAACTTCCCCAATGCCATGCTGGCGAGAAAGGTGGCGCCGGCACTGGCGGCGGGCTGCGCCGTGGTGTCGAAGCCGGCGGCGGAGACGCCGCTCTCGGCCATTGCGATCGCGGTGCTGGCGGAGCGGGCCGGGTTGCCGGCCGGGTTGTTCAACCTGTTGCCGTCGACCCACTCATCGGACCTGGGCAAGGAGTTCTGCTCGAACGAAGTGGTACGGAAGCTCAGCTTCACCGGCTCCACCGAGGTCGGCCGCATCCTGATGCGACAGGGGGCCGATCAGATCAAGCGGTTGAGCCTCGAGCTGGGCGGCAATGCGCCGTTCATCGTGTTCGACGATGCCGACCTCGACGCCGCGGTCGAAGGCGCAATGATCTCGAAATACCGCAACAATGGACAGACCTGCGTCTGCGCCAACCGCATCTACGTACAGGCCGGGGTCTACGACGCGTTCGCCGCCAAGCTGACTGCGGCGGTGGAAAAGCTCCGCGTTGGCGATGGATTCGGCGAAGGGGTCACCACCGGGCCGCTGATCGACGAGAAGGCGGTGGAGAAGGTCGAACGGCACCTCACCGACGCCTTGCGCAAGGGCGGCCGGCTGCTGGTTGGGGGTAAGCGCAAGCAGGGGCTGTTCTTCGAGCCGACCATCGTGGCCGATGCGACGGCCGAGATGGTGCTGGCGCGCGAAGAGACGTTCGGGCCGTTGGCGCCGCTGTTCCGGTTCGAGACGGTCGATGATGTGATCGAGCTCGCCAACGCCACGGAGTTCGGGCTGGCCTCATATTTCTATGCGCGCGACCTGAGCCGGGTGTTCGAGGTGGCGGAGGCGCTCGACTATGGGATGGTCGGGATCAATACGGGCCTGATCTCCACCGAAGTCGCGCCGTTCGGCGGGGTGAAGCAATCCGGGCACGGGCGCGAGGGATCGAAATACGGGATCGAGGACTATCTCGACATCAAGTATCTGTGCCTGAGCGTTTGACCGAGATCGCGGTGCGCTTGGGGCGCCCAGCACTCTGGCCTCTCCCACACTACAGCCTGATCAACCCCGCTGCCGTCGGCTTGAAGCCGCACGCCCTGTAGAACCCATCGAGCTTTTCCTCGTAGTCGACATGCAGCCACTGCGCGCCGCGCGCGCGGGCGGCGTAGGTCACCTGCCGCACCAGTTCCTTGGCAATGCCGCGGCGCTGGAACGCCGGGTCGACCGTGGTGTCGAGCAGGAAGGCGTGCACGCCGCCGTCCCAGGCGACGTTGACGTAGCCGACCATGCGGTCGCCGGCATAGGCGCAGGCATGCGTGAGGCTGCGGGCGAGGATGAAGGCGAGATCGCCGGCCCACGCATCGCCCCAGGCAGCGCTCCACATCGGCTCGAGCTCTTCCTCGCCTGGGAACGGATCGAGCCGGTAGGCGATCTCGATGCCGGCATTTTCCTCAGTTTCTTGCATGCAGTTCGGTTCCGGCGAGGCCCTCGATGATCGGGCAATCGGGCCGGTGGTCGCCGTCGCAGGCGTCGGCGAGGGTTGCGAGGGTGTGGCGCATCTCGCCCAGCAGTTTGATCTTCTGGTCCAGTTCGGCGATGTGGCTCTGGGTCAGCGCCTTGACGTCGGCGCTCGAGCGCTGCGTGTCGCCCCACAGACGCAGCAGGTCGCGGATCTCGTCCATGGAAAAACCGAGGTCGCGGGCGCGGCGAATGAAGCCGAGGCGGTGGATGTCATGATGGCCGTAATCGCGGTAGTTGGAATCGCGACGGTCGGCATTGGGAATGAGGCCGATGGATTCGTAGTGACGGATCATCTTGGCCGATACGCCGGTGAGCCGGGAGGCCTCGCCGATCTGCATGGGAACACCTATCTGAACAATGTGCTTGACCTTACCATGATGGGAAGGTGCAGAACAGGGCCCAGTACGATTTCGTTTGTCGCGTTCGGGAAGCGCAAGCCGCTTTCGGGACGCTCTATAGGAGCCGAGCATGGATCACGCTGAACACAGGCATTCGCACGGGGCAGGGGGCGCCGTAAGCCGCGACCCGGTCTGCGGCATGACCGTCGATATGGCGAAGACGCCGCACCGCACCATGCACGAGGGTCGCGCGATCGGCTTCTGCAGCGGTGGCTGCAAGGCGAAGTTTGAAGCGGAGCCGCAAGAGTACCTGACGGCGACCGATCCGGTCTGCGGCATGCAGGTCGATCGGGCGACGGCCCAGCACATGCTGAAGCATGAAGGCACGCGCTACTATTTCTGCTGCGATGGCTGCCTCAGGAGTTTCGAGGCCGAGCCGCAGAAATACCTGAACGCCAAGCCGTTCGAACTGCCGGTGGCGAAGCCGGCGGCCGGGGCCGCCGCCCCAGGCAGGCACGACCATGCCCATCACAGCCATGACGGCCATGCGCATGGCGCGCCGCCGGTCGATCCCTCGACTGTTGCGGCGGGCACCAAGTGGACTTGCCCGATGCACCCGGAGATCGTCAAGGACGGGCCGGGCGATTGCCCGATCTGCGGCATGGCGCTGGAGCCGATGGTGGCTTCGCTGGACGACGGCCCGAACCCCGAGCTTGTCGATTTCACGCGCCGGTTGTGGGTCAGCGCGGGGTTGTCGATCCCGATCCTCATCATCTCGATGGGCGGCATGGTCGGCCTGCCGGTGCGCGAGTGGATCGGCGAGCCGTTGGCGACCTGGATCGAGATGGCGCTGGCCACCCCGGTGGTGCTGTGGGCGGCCTGGCCGTTCTTCCGGCGCTTCTGGAACTCGCTCAAGAACCGCTCGCCCAATATGTGGACGCTGATCGGGCTCGGGGTGGGCGCCGCCTACCTGTTCTCGGTGGTGGCGGTGCTGTTCCCGCAGCTGTTCCCGATGAGCATGACGCATATGAACGGCGTGCCGCCGGTGTATTTCGAAGCCGCGTCGGTGATCGTGGCCCTGGTCTTTGTCGGCCAGGTGCTGGAACTCAGGGCACGCGATGCCACCGGCAAGGCGATCCGGGCTTTGCTCAACCTCGCGCCGAAGACGGCGCGCCGGGTCTGGCAGGGCAAGGATATCGAGGTGCCGATCGAAGAGGTGCGGGCCGGCGACTGGCTGCGGGTGCGGCCAGGCGAGGCGGTGCCGGTCGATGGCGAGGTGCTGGAAGGGCAATCGTTCGTCGATGAATCGATGCTGACCGGCGAGCCGGTGCCGGTGGAAAAGCTCAAGGGCGAGCCGGTGACCGGCGGCACGCTCAATGGCGAAGGCAGCTTCGTCATGCAGGCAACCCGGGTCGGCAGCGAGACGCGGCTCAGCCAGATCGTCGAGCTGGTCGGCAAGGCGCAGCGCAGCCGCGCCCCGATCCAGGCGCTGGCCGACAGGGTGGCGAACTGGTTCGTGCCGCTGGTGGTGGTGATCGCCATTGCCGCGTTCGCGGCGTGGATGATCTGGGGTCCCGGCCTTGCCGAGGCGATCGTCGCGGCGATCTCGGTGCTGATCATCGCCTGTCCCTGTGCGCTGGGGTTGGCGACGCCGATCTCGATCATGGTGGCGACCGGGCGCGGCGCGCATGCCGGCGTGCTGGTCAAGGACGCCAAGGCGCTGGAGGGCTTTGCCCGCGTCGATACGCTGATCGTCGACAAGACCGGCACCTTGACCGAGGGCAAGCCGACGCTCGACCAGGTGATCCCGACCAAGGGCGTCGACGAAGGTTTCGTGCTGGCAGTGGCGGCGGCGCTCGAAAAGCACTCCGAGCATCCGATCGGCACGGCAGTGGTCAAGGGCGCCGAGGCGCGAGGTGCGCGGGTCTACGAGGCCGGCGGCTTCACCTCGCTTACCGGGCGCGGCATCAAGGGCAGTGTCGGCGGCAAGCCGGCGCTGCTCGGCAACCTCAAGCTGTTCAAGGAGCAGGGCATTGCGGTCGACGACAAGCTCGGGGGGCTGCTCGAGCAGCAGGCAGGCCTGGGCAAGACGGCGATCCTCGTCGGCTATGACGGGGTGGCGATCGGCGTGGTGACCGTTTCAGACCCGATCAAGGCGGGGGCGAAGCAGGCGATCGCGGCGTTGCGCGCCGATGGCGTGGCGGTGGTAATGGCGACCGGTGATGCCAAGGGCACGGCGGAGGCGGTGGGCTGCGAACTCGGCCTCAGCGAGGTGCAGGCGGGCATGGCGCCGGAAGACAAGCACACGCTGATCGAGGCGCTGAAGCAGCAGGGCAAGGTGGTGGCGTTCGCCGGCGACGGCGTCAACGATGCGCCGGCGCTGGCGGTCGCCGATGTCGGCGTGGCGATGGGCACCGGCGCTGATGTGGCGATCGAAAGCGCCGGCATCACGCTGCTCAAGGGTGAGCTCAGCGGCATCGTCAAGGCGCGCAAGCTCAGCAAGGCGACGCTCAGCAATATCAAGCTGAACCTGCTGTTCGCCTTTGGCTACAACGCGCTGGGCATTCCGGTGGCGGCCGGCGTGCTCTATCCGCTGACCGGCTGGCTGCTCTCGCCGATGCTCGCCGCGGCCGCCATGGCGCTGAGCTCGGTCAGCGTTATCGCCAACGCGCTACGACTGAACTCGGTGAAGCTGTAGGGGGACACATCGGAGCCGGCGAGGGCTGACCCCCACCCCTGTCCCCTCCCCGCAAGGGGGAGGGTGACCCTCACACCGACATCGCGGTTCTATCGTCTCCCTCCCCCTTGCGGGGAGGGATCAAGGGTGGGGGTCGGCTTGCGCCGGCCCGGCGACCGGGTAACGATCACATCGCCGGCGGGCTGATGGTGATCGAGGGATCGTAGCGATAGCTCGCCTTGGTCTCGCTGGTCTGCCCGCCGACCGTGGCCTTGGTCTGGGCAATGGCGGGGAGGCCCGTAGCCGGGTCGACGAACAGCTGGTTGCTGCTGTCGACCCCCATCATCGACATGTCGTACTTGAACGCCAGCAGGTCACGGCCATCGACGTTCTGGGTGCCCAGGCATTCGGGCGCCTTGATCTGCTCGCTCATGGCGGCGACGTTCAGCACCGTGGTGGTGATCTGCGCAGCGACCGCTTCGGGCATCGCGGTCCAGCCCTGGCCGGCCATGTTGGACCAGGCCTTGCCGTCGAGGACGATCATCTCCTGCTTCATGCCGCCCGTTTCGATGCTCGAGTGGAAGCCGCCCGGCGGCACCACGTTGGAGGTCATCTTCATCTCGGGCGAGTCGATGCTCATGGCATAGGGCCCGGACGTCATCGAACGGTTGAGGATGTCCTTGATGTCGCTCAGGCAGTCGGCCTGGGCCGGCACTGCAAGAGCGAGGGTGGCGAATGCGGCAAGGGTGGCAATGCGCATGTGAGTCTCCGTTAGAACGGGTGGACCCTGCGCGGGTGACGATGAAGCGAGGATGAACGTCCGACCGTCAACGAGAACATCCAACGTCGCATTGACCACTGACATGTCAGAGAACTAGAAAGCGCCAACGTTTCCGCGGGGCGCACATGGCCAATCTCGACAAGTATCTCACCATCGAAGACCTGATGAAGGCCGCGAAGCGCCGCGTGCCCAAGATGTTCTTCGACTACGCGGACTCGGGATCGTGGACCGAGAGCACCTATCGCGACAACACCACCGATTTCGAGAAGATCAAGCTGCGCCAGCGCGTCGCCGTCAACCTCGAGAACCGCAACCTCGCCTCGACGATGATGGGCCAGCCGGTGTCTATGCCAGTGGCCATCGCGCCTGTCGGCTCGACCGGCATGCAGTCGGCCGATGGCGAGATCAAGGCGGCGCGGGCGGCCGAGAAATTCGGTATCCCGTTCACTCTCTCCACCATGGCGATCTGCTCGATCGAGGATGTGGCGGAGAACACGTCCAAGCCGTTCTGGTTCCAGCTCTACGTGATGCGCGACAAGCCGTTCATCGAGCGGCTGATCGATCGCGCCAAGGCAGCCAAATGCCCGGTGCTGGTGCTGACCATGGACCTGCAGATCCTCGGGCAGCGCCACAAGGACATCCGCAATGGGCTGAAGGCGCCGCCGCCGATCACGCCGAAATTCCTGTTCGAGATCGCCACCAAGCCGGCCTGGGCCTTCGGCATGCTGGGCACCAAGCGGCGGACCTTCCGCAATATTGCCGGGCACGTCACCGAAGCGGTGGACCTCGCCTCGCTCAGCCAGTGGACGGCGACGCAGTTCGACCTGACGCTGAACTGGAAGGACATCGCCTGGATCAAGAAGCGCTTCGGCGGTCCGGTGGTGGTCAAGGGCATCCTCGATGCCGAGGACGCCCGGCTGGCGGTGGAGAACGGCGCCGACGGCATCATCGTCTCCAACCATGGCGGCCGCCAGCTCGACAGCGCGCCGTCCTCGATCCGGGTGCTGCCCGAGATCGTCGATGCGGTGGGCAACCGCACCGAAGTGCTGATGGATTCCGGCATCCGCTCCGGCCAGGACGTGCTGAAGGCGCTGGCGCTCGGCGCCAAGGGCACTTTCGTCGGCCGCGCCATGGCCTTCGGGCTGGGCGCCGGCGGCGAGGCGGGGGTGACCCGCGCGCTGCAGATCATCAACAAGGAGATGGACGTCACCATGGCGCTGATGGGCGAGCGCGACGTCAAGAATATCGGCCTCCACAATATCTATTCGAACGACCTGCTGAAGCGGCAGGGGTATTGAGTGGCTGCGGCTTGGGTCGCCGAGGCCGATGTTGTCGCCTCCCTCCCCCTTGAGGGGAGGGAATGAGGGAGGGGGTGGTGCGGTGATCACCGATGGACCCCCACCCCACCCCCTCCCCTCAAGGGGGAGGGGAGCAAGGCGGGGATAGCTCCCCGCCCATCCTGCATCACGCCGTGACAGCCGCCTCGCGTTCGTCGGCGATCGCCCAGTTGTAGATGCAGCGATCGAGCCCGATGGCGATCTCGACCACCAGCACGTCGATTTCGCGCGCGCCGCCCTTGGCGGTGATCACGGCTTTCTGCGGGAAATCGGTGCGGCGGGAGATAGAGGCCACCTCCATCCATTTGTCGCCATTGTCGACCTCGATATCCATGGTGATCTCCGAATAGGCCGGCAGCCGATCGGAGGGAACGATGCGGGTCGGCAGGCGGGTGACCGCGGCAATCATCCGGCGCACCGGTTCGAGCACCGCGCCATGGTAGTCGTTGGCGGTGTCGGCGGCATAGGCGCACTGAAACTCCAGCTGCCAGAACTCCTTGAGCCGGACATGCCGGGTCGATTGGTCCTGCTCGCGGCGGAACGATTTACCGGCCTGCCAGACGCAGAGCGGTAGCCGGGTGCGGGCGTGCGCATTGAGCTGGTGCGTCATGTAGACATAGGTCGAGGGCGTGGTCTCGGGCCTGAGCACCAGCTCGCGGTCGGTATCGGAGCCGCGCTGCTGGACATAGATGTCACCGGGGCCATAGGCCGACGAGATCAGCTCGCGCGGCGTCAGGATCGGCGCCTCGACGCGGCGGATGTCCCAGGCGGGGTTGATCGAACGCAGGAGGAGGGTGACCTCGGCGGCGATGTAGGAGATGGCGCTGTCGCGCAGGCGGATTTCGCGCTCGGTCCAGTGGACGAGCCCGTTGGCGTCATAAAGGGAAAGCATGCTGCTCTCTCATTGTCGGAGTATCGGGATGTGGTTCGGGCTTTACGTCTCCGGCGGGCGGAGCCGGCGCATGCCGAACCTCCGCGTCTAGCCGAAGACGCCGATACCTCGACGACCGGCGCCGCCAGGGGCAGCCGGAGAAATGGATGCAGCAATGTTCGCGTGCTGGAACATGCGCGCGAAACTATGCGAGGGCGCGCCAGGGCGCAAGCGAAGCCTCAGGTCCTGCCCCAGGCGCCCCCTGGCGCACCATCGGGGCGCCAGGTCAGCTGCTGGTAGACCTTCTTTGCCACCGCCTGCATCTGCGCCTCCGGCAGGTCGCCGACCACCGTGCAGGTGATCTTGTCGTTGGCCCAATAGAAGGCGTCGAGGTCGCTGCGCGTGGTGAATTCCTTGTCGGTCCGTCGGTCGGGCAGGGCGGCGGTGATGTAGACGGTCACCCGCTCCTGCGCGGTATTCTCGTACATCAGCTGCGCCGCGGGGCCGGTGGGCTCGGCGCCATAGCCGGGCAGCAGTCGCCCACCGACCAGGGAGAAGCCGTCAGGGGTCAGGTCAGGCGGCGTGATCGGGCGCTCGACCCGGTTCGACAGCCAGGAGACCAGGTGATCCTTGTCGGCGGCCGCCACTTCGACGGCATGGCGGTTTTCCTTCACGTAGAGCGCGTGCGCCGTGATGGCCGAGGCGATCAGCTCCTGCCGCTCCGTCGGCTTGAAATAGTCGCGCCCGGCCCAGCCCAGGGCACCACCGAGAGCCAGCATCAGCACGGCGGCGGCGGCGAACTGCCAGCGGCCGGGGCTGCGCGTCGCCGCCGGCGAGCGGGCGATGAGATGCGGATCAAGTCGCGACGGCACGGTCTCGTCGGCGACTGGCCCGAACAGCGCGGCAAGCGCCTCGTTCTGGCGCTGCCAGGCGGCCACCTCGGCGGCTTTGTCAGGATGCGCAGCCAGCCATGCCTCGACCTCGGAGCGACGCTCGGGCGCCAGCCTGCCGTCAGCGAAGGCGTGCAGGTCGGTCTCTGAAATCGGGGTCAGGTTCGTCATTTGACCGACCTCAATCGGGGCTCGTCGCCATTGCCGGTCAACGTGCGGAGCGCAGAACGGGCGCGGCCGAGCCGCGACATCAGCGTGCCGGCGGGGATGCCGAGAATGTCTGCGGCATCCTGGTAGGTCAGCCCCTCGATCACGACGAGCAGCAGCGCTTCGCGCTGGTCGTCGGGCAGCCGGTCGATGGCGCGGGACATTTCGGCAAGGGCGATGCGGCCGGGCTGCGGGGCGGCGACCGAGGGTTCGGAAGCGAGGCTGTCGATGGGAACGAGATCTCCACGGCGGCGCTCGAAACGAAGGTCGTTGCGCCAGAGGTTGATGAGGATGCGGAACAGCCAGGCCTGCAGCGGCCCGGTCGGGGCGAAGAGGCTGCGTTTGCGGATGGCCCGTTCCAGACAATCCTGGACGAGGTCGTCGGCCCGGTCGGCGTTGCGCGTCAGCGCCCGCGCATAGCGGCGCAACGCCGGAACCGTCGCCTCGATCTCATCCAGGAAGTCCATGTGACGATGCGGACGCCAGCTTACTCTTCGTAAGCAGTGTGCCAGACCTCGCCGACCATGTCGCCGGTGGTGTCGCCGGGCTTTTCGTCCTTCACCCAGAAGTAGAGCGGCTTGCCCTTATAGGCCCACATCTTGGAGCCGTCGGTGCGATCGACGAGGGTGAAGTCGCCCTCGGCCTTGGCACCGGCATCGGCGATCGCCGGAGGCCAGTTCTCGGCGCACTTGTCGTAGCAGTTGGTGACGCCGGCGGCGTCCTTGTCGAAGGTATAGAGCGTCATGTCGTTGGCGCCGACCAGCACCTGCTTGCCGCCGATCTCCATGGTCTTGATGGCGCCGCCGACATAGTCCTCGGCAATGGCTGCGGTGGCGAACAGGGCGAGCGCGACAGCGCCGAGCGTTACTGCGAGTTTCATGATGTCCCTCCGTTGGGCGTGGGGCGCGGCTGTTGCCGCCCCTCACCGTCATCAACACTGCAGCCCCGGGTTTATTCCCGACGCCGAAGATTTTTCTTCGGATTTGATCGGAGGGGCTGGTGGACAGTTCGGCCGCTGCCTGTTCATCTAGCCGACAAGGCCGGATGGGACGGCCGCGGCAGCAAGCCATTGGGAGGACTACCTGAATGAAGAGACGTGAATTCTTCAAGTCGGCGACGGCAATCACTGCCAGCGCCGCGGCGGCAACAACGCTGGCGGCGCCGGCTCTGGCGCAAAGCAACCCCAAGGTGAGCTGGCGGTTGGCGTCGTCATTCCCCAAAGGGCTCGACACCATCTATGGCGGCGGCGAGACGCTGGCCAAGTATGTGAGCGAGGCGACCGACGGGAATTTCACCATCGATGTGTTTGCGGCAGGCGAGATCGTGCCGCCGTTCGAAGTGGTGGACGCGGTTTCGGCCGGGACCGTGGAGCTCGCCCATACCGTCGGCTACTACTTTTCGGGCAAGGACGTCGCGTGGGCGGCGCTTTCTGCCATTCCGTTCTCGCTCAACGCGCGCGGCATGAGCGCCTGGTATTATCACGGGGGCGGGCTCGATCTCACGAACGAGTTTTTTGCCGGCTACAACATCGTCGGCTTCCCGTGCGGCAACACCGCGGCCCAGATGGGCGGCTGGTTCCGCAAGGAGATCAATACCATCGCCGACCTTCAGGGCCTGAAGATGCGCGTCGGCTTTGCCGGGGCGATCATGACCAAGCTCGGGGTGATCCCGCAGACGCTGCCGGGCGGCGAGATTTACAATGCGCTGGAGAAGGGCACCATCGACGCCGCCGAATGGGTTGGTCCGTATGACGACGAGAAGCTCGGCTTCCAGAAGGTCGCGCCATACTACTATTATCCCGGCTGGTGGGAGGGTGGTCCGACCGTTCACGCGCTGATCAACCGCGACAAGTTCAACGAGCTGCCGCCGGCCTATCAGTCGCTGCTGAAGACGGCGGCGCAGGCGACCAGTAACGACATGCTGGCCAAGTATGACTACGTGAACCCGACGGCGCTGAAGAAGCTGGTGGCGGCAGGCGCGCAGCTCCGCCCGTTCAGCCCGGAGATCATGGAAGCCAGCTTCAAGGCCGCCAACGAGACCTATGCCGAGCTCGAGACGTCGAGCCCGGCGTTCAAGAAGATCTGGGACTCGATCAAGGCGTTCCGCAAGGATTACTACCTGTGGACCCAGGTGGCCGAGCTGAACTACGACGCGTTCCTGCAGGCGCAGCAGCGCAACAACGCGCTGTAGGGGCACGGCCGCAACGCCCAGGCCAGCAGTCGGACTCCCTCCCCCGCAAGCGGGAGAGGGAATCCCGACTGCGCGGTCAGTTGAAGCTTGGCGGCGGCGGCGCTTCGTAGCTCGGCGCCGGGGCGCCGAACGAAGGTGGTGGCGGGGCCTCGAAAGTGGGCGCGGGCGTTGCTCCACCACTGGAGGGCAGCACTATCTGCACCGTGTCTAGGTCCACCTCCGGCGTCTTGTCGAGGAAGAAGGTCACCAGCTCCGGGAAGGCGATGAGAATGCCGACCAGGATCAGTTGCAGCACCAGCCAGGGGATGGCGCCCATGTAGATGTCGCGCGTTTTCACCTTGTCGCGGGGCACGATGCCGCGCAGGTAGAACAGCGCGAAGCCGAAGGGCGGGTGCATGAAGCTGGTCTGCATGTTGGCGCAGATCATCACCCCGAACCAGACGAGGTTGATCCCCATGGCTTCGGCGACCGGCGCCAGCAGCGGGATGACGATGAAGGCGATCTCGAAGAAATCGAGGAAGAACGCCAACACGAAGATGAAGAGGTTGACGAAGATCAGGAAGCCGACGACGCCGCCCGGCAGGTGAGAGAGCATGTGCTCGATCCAGTGGCCGCCGCCGACGCCCTGGAAGACCAGGCTGAAGACGCGGGCGCCGAGCAGGATGAACACCACCATGGCGGTGAGCCGCATGGTCGAGTTCATGCCGTCCCACATCAGGCTCCAGCTCAGCCGCTTGTTGAACCAGGCGAGGAGGATGGCGCCGACGACGCCCATGGCGCCGGCCTCGGTGGGCGTGACGAGACCGAGCAGGATCGTGCCGAGCACGATGAAGATCAGCGCCAGGCTCGGCACCGTGCCGCGGATGATCTTCGCCCAGAGCGGCCAGCCACGCAGGGTGCGCGCCTCGGGCGGCAGGGCGGGAACATCCTGGGGGCGGATGATCGAGAGGATGAACACCCAGCCCATGAACAACAGGACCTGGACGATCGAGGCGCCGGTGGCGCCGATATACATCTCGCCCGGCGAGCGCTGCAGCTGGTCGGCGAGGACGATCAGCACCAGCGAAGGCGGGATCAGCTGAGTGATAGTGCCCGATGCGGCGATGACGCCGGTGGCATGGCGTACGTTGTAGCCATAGCGCATCATCACCGGCAGCGAGATCAGCCCCATGGCGATCACCGAGGCGGCGACGGTGCCGGTGATGGCGCCGAGAATCGCGCCAACGATGATCACCGCATAGCTGAGCCCGCCGCGAATACCGCCGAACAGCTGGCCGAAGCCTTCGAGCAGGTCCTCGGCCAGACCGGATTTCTCGAGGATCACGCCCATGAAGGTGAAGAACGGAATGGCGAGCAGCAGCTCGTTACTGAGCACGCCATAGAGCTGGTAGGTGAGGTTGCCGAGAAAGTTCGGGGCGATCAGCCCGAGCTCGATGGCCACCAGACCGGAAAACAGGCCGATCGCGGCGAGCGAAAAGGCAGCCGGGTAGCCGATGATCAGAAACAGCACCAGCCCGCCGAACATGATCGGCGCCATGTTGTCGCGGATCACGTCGATCATTGCAGCGGCTTCTCGTAGGCGAACTCGCGGACATAGTCAGTGGTGAGCGCCGCGATGCACTTGATGATTTCGGCGACGCCCTGCAGCAGCAGCACGGCGAAGCCCAATGGCAGCATCAGGCGCACCGGCCAGCGCGGCAACCCGCCCGCGGCGTTGGACATGACGTTCTGCGTCCAGGCCTGCAGGAACCAGGGCCAGGTGAACCAGATGAGCAGGATGCAGAGCGGCAAGAGGAAGAACAGCCCGCCGAGCAGGTCGATCCAGGTGCGCGCCCGTTCGCTGATGGCGCCATAGAACAGATCGACGCGCACATGCTCGTTGAGCTTCAGCGTCCAGGCCCCGCCCAGCATCACCATGCCGCCGAACATGTACCAGACGGATTCGCTGAGGACGTTGGAGTACTGGGTGTAGAACGCCACCAGCCCGCCGAAGAGACCGCCACCATAGCTGCGTTCGAGCCAGATCATGCCGCTGATCGAGTAGCGAAAAATGGCGTTGAAGGCCGAGACCAGCGCGGAAAACAGCACCAGCCAGATGGCCACGAGCCCGACCCGGCGGCTCAATTCGTCGATGAGGCGCGTGAAGCGCAAAGCCAGCGCCATCGGCGGCCGTTCCTCCCGGCAGGCGGCGAGTGGCCGGCTGCCCTGTTCCCTAGGCGGTCTCGCTTCAGGCGGCGAGTTCTCTTCCGCCAAGGCAACATGCTCGCGCTGGCGCGTCAACCGGGGGAGGCGTTTTCCCCGGTGGTTGTGATCGCCGTCAACTCGCCGGCTCGATACCGAGCACGGCGCGCCCAGTTTCCTGGTCGTAAGGGAACGAGACGTGCTGATGGATCATCTGCCAACGCCCATCACGACGCTGGAAGAAGCGGGTGCCGCGCGACCACAGCATCAATTGACAGGAATATTTGTCTATACTAACCATGGCGGATGAGGAATGTCCCCCCGGTCCTGATCGACGATGCGGCCAAGGCGCGACAGGCGATGACGCCGTTGCGGCTGAAAATGCTGGCCTTGCTGCGCGAGCCGGGCTCGGCGGCAACGCTGGCGGCGACGCTGGAGCTGCCGCGCCAGAAGCTCGGATATCACCTGCATGCACTGGAAAAGGCAGGCCTGGTGATGCCGGCGGGCGAACGGCAGCGCCGCGGCTTCACCGAGCGGCTGTTCGTGGCGAAGGCAGGGTCATTTATAGTCGATCCGGCGATCCTTGGGGGATCGCCGGTGGCGGAGAAGCAGGATCGCTTTGCCGCCGAATACCTGGTGGCGCGGGCGGCCGAGACGGTGCGCGAGGTGACCCGGATGCAGGCCGCGGCCGCCGAGGAGGGGACGCGCCTCCTCACCTTCACCATCGAGGCGGATATCGGCTTTACCGCGCCGCAGGATGTCGAGCGCTTTGCCGAGCAGCTGGCGGCCATGGTCGCGAGCCTGGCGGAGGAGTTCCAAGCCAAGGAGGAGGGGCGACGCTACCGCCTGCTGATCGGCGCACATCCCGCGATCAAGGGCAGGGCGACCGGCAGGGTCAACTGAGGAGCACGAAATGAGCGAGAAAGAGGATCGTGTCATCGTCGAGATGACCATTGCCGCGCCGGTCGAGACGGTGTGGGCAGCAATGCGCGAGCCCGAGCAGTTGCTCAACTGGTTCGGCTGGGATGCCGATACGCTCGGCGACGAGATCAGGTTCATCTTCGAGGACCATGCCGAGGCGGATGAAACCAACCGGGTCATCTCCTTCGGCGAGTACGAGGGCGTTGCCGACCGGGTCGAGCTCCGCGCAGCGCCCGGCGGCACCGTGCTGCGTATGGTGCGCAGCGGCACGGTATCGACTGACTGGAATGGCTTTTACGAGGATACCTGGGAGGGCTGGACCACCTTCTTCCAGCAGTTGCGCTTCCTGCTGGAACGGCATCCGGGCGCGAAGCGGCGCACGTTGTTCCTTTCAGGCCGGCTGCAAGCACCCGGGGCCCTGCCGGTCGCGGCGCTGAAGCTCGAGGCGTTGTGGAACGCCGCCGACGGCAGCAAGGTCTCGTTTGCGCTGCCCGTGGGCGAGACGGTCACCGGCACGGTCTGGCATCGCAGCGCGCGCCAGGTGGCGATGAGCGTGGATAGCTGGGGTGACGGGCTGATGGTGATCACCGACCAGCCCACGCCGAACGCCGGGCCCAATGGGGGCGGCACGGCGCTGCTGACGACGTTCGGGCTCTCCGACGCGGCGTTCGCGGCACTGGAGCAGCGCTGGACGGCGTGGTGGCGACAGCGGTTCGTGAAGGCGGGGTGACTGACAGAGACGGCCCCCTCCCGGCCTCCCCCATAAAGGGGGAGGTGAAGAGTCGAGGTTGTGGTTCGATTGTGCCAATTACTCCGGCGGGGCACCTCCCCCTTTATGGGGGAGGATGGGAGGGGGCCATCTGCTTCAGTTTGCCCCGGAGAGATTACCCCTCCAGCCACGCCACCTGTTCCGGCGTCAGCTTGATGTCGAAGGCGTTCATGCTGTCGTCGAGTTCGGCGAGCTTGCGCGGGCCGATGAGCGGGATCGACGGGAAGTCCTGGGCCAGCACATAGGCGAGGGCCACGTGGATCGGGCTCTTGCCGAGTTGGTTGGCCAGTTCGATCGCCCGGTCGCGGCGGACGAAGTTCTGCTCGTTGTACCAGACGCGGACCATCTCCTCGTTGTCGCGCTTGTCGCGGCCGGCGAGGTCGGTGAAGAAGCCGCGGGCCTGGCTCGACCAGGAGAAATTGGGGATCTGGCGAGCCTTCAGCCACTGCTTCCACTCCGCCGTCGAGGAGGTGACGCAGCCGGCCCAGATCGGATCGAGCATCTCCGCCAGGGCGAAGTTGTTGGAGAGCGCGCCCGGCAGCTGCTTGCCGTGCCTATCGGCATAGGCGATGGCTTCGTCGAAGCGTTCGCGGGTCCAGTTGGAACCGCCGAACGGCCCACGGATACGCCCCTTCTTCACCTCGGCATCCATGGCGTCGACGAACTCGCCGACCGGCACGTCGAGGTTGTCGCGGTGCATGAAGTAGACATCGACATAGTCGGTCTGCAGCCGATCGAGCGACTGGCTCAGCTGCTTGCCGATGACATCGGGATAGACCAGCGGGCTATGGGCGCCCTTGCCGATCACCACCGCCTGCTCGCGCACCCCGCGCGACTTCTGCCACTCGCCGAACAGCTTTTCGGTATAGCCGCCGGCATAGATGAAGGCGGTGTCGAAGATGTTGCCGCCCTTCTCCCAGAACGCATCGAGCAGGATGGCGCCCGAAGCGAAGGTGCGGAAATCCTCGAAGCCGAGCGCCACGGCCGAGGCCGGCTTCTGGACGCCCGGGATGCTGCGCTTGGGAATGACGGCACCGTCCGATTTCAACGGTCGGCCGGTGAGCGTGTTGATGCGCGTGACCGACTTTTCGACCGAGTACTCGATGCCGGCATCGGAGCGCCACTTGTCGAGCACGCGGGCGTTGCCGAGGCTGTCGGCCCAGCTCATGCCCGGCGCCGAGAATTCCTGCCGTCCGGCAAGGATAGCCTCGGCGACGGCATCGGCCTCGAAGGAATAGAGGTGGCGCTGCTTGCCGACGCTCACCGTCTCGCGGCTGCCGTCCTTGCGGATGATGTCGATCTTGCCGTCGCCGCCGGCCCGGTCACCATTGGCGAACCAGAAGGCCGGCACTTCGATGGTGCCTTCCGAGCCGATGATGCGGCCGATATTCTCGAGATTGGCCATGATGGCGCAGCTCACCTGAGCGGTGATGCCGTTCTCGAACAGCAGCACGGCGGCCGCCAGGTTGTCGGTGCCTTCAGCATTGAGACTGGCCGAGCCCACCACCCTGACCGGATCGAGGAACGGCTTGCCGGCAGCGGCGCCGGCGACAAAGCGGGCGAAGGACACCGGATAGCCGCCGACATCGAGGATACCGCCGCCGGCGAGTTCGGAGGCGAACAGCCGGTGCTCGGGGATGAAGCGGCCCATCTGGAAGCCGAAGCTGGCGGTAACGAAGCGGACTTCGCCGATCACGCCGGAGTTGATCAGCTCCCACAGCTTCTGGGTCTGCGGATGCAGGCGGTACATGAAAGCTTCGCCGGCAAAGGTGCCGGCCTTTTTGTGCGCGTGAATGATCGCATCCACCTCGAAGGCGCTCAGCGCCATCGGCTTTTCGATCAGCACGTGCTTGCCGGCTTCGGCCGCCTTGATGGCCCATTCGGCGTGGCCGGTATGCGGCGTCGCGATGTAGATAGCGTCGACATTGGGGTCGGCAAGGATCGCGTCATAGCCATCGAGGATACGTGCCTCGGGGAAATCGTCCTTGAGGCTCTGCTTGCCGGGGTTGCGCGTGGCGATCGCCTCGAGCTTGCCGAGCTTGGAATCCAGCACGCCACGGCGGAAATCCTTGGCGATGGCGCCGGGGCCGATGATCCCCCAGCGGATGGGGGCCTGAATGGTCATGGTACTCTCCTCAAGAAATCGGGCCCAGCGGCAGCGATTCCTGCTGCCGGGACAAGTAGCGGTTAGTCGTTATTTGACTGCGCCCAGCATGCCTTCGACAAAGCGGCGCTGCAGCAGGAAGAAGATGATGAGCGTCGGCAGCGTGGCGAGGATGGTGCCGAACAGGATCATGCCGAAGTCGGGTGTATAGGACGAGGTCAGCGACGAGATGACCAGCGTCGCAGTCTTCTGCTCGGGCTTGTTGAGCACGATCAGCGGCCACAGATAATTGTTCCAGTTGGCCATGAACACGATGATGATCGCCGCGGCATAGGTCGAGCGCATGGTGGGCAGGTAGATGTAGAAGAAAATCTGCCACTCGTTGAGCCCGTCCACCCGCGCCGCGTCGCGCAGCTCGCCGGGGAATGCCTTGGTCGCCTGGCGGAAGTAGAAGATGATGAAGATCGAGGCGATGCCGGGGAGCACCACCGCCGCCACCGTGCCGACCAGCTTGAACGACGAGATCATCACGAATAGCGGCACCATCAACGCCGCGAACGGGATCGAGAGCAGGAGCAGCATCAGGGTGAAGATGCGCTCGCGGAATTTCGAGCGGAACATCTCGAAGCCGTAGCCGGCGAGCGAGGAGACAGCGAGGGTCAGCACCGTGCCGACCAACGCGATGAAGGCCGAGTTCCAGAAGATGCGCGGGGCATCGACCGTGGCAAAGAAGTTGGCGGCGTTGACGAACAGCTGGTCGCCGAACGTCGCCTTGCCGATGCCGATATCGACCGAGCGGTTGGTGGCGCCGACGACCATCCAGAAGAACGGAAAGATCGAGACGAAGGCGGCGAGACTCAGCAGCAGGTAGGTGATCGAGCGGGCGACGAAGTGCGGCAGGTTGAACAGCCGCGTGCGGCGCTCGACCCGGGCGGTGGCGAGGGGAAGGGCCTGGTCGGTCATTTGCTGCGATCCCGTGCGATGGCGAACTGCGCGAAGCTCAGCACGGCGACGAGCAGTACGATGACCCAGGATACGGTGGCCGAATAGCCGAAGCTGGGCATGAATTTGAAGGTCAGGTTGTAGATGTAGAGCGACAGGGTCAGCGTCGAATCCGACGGGCCGCCCTGGGTGATGTTGTTGACTTCGTCGAACAGCTGCAGCGTGCCGATGGTCGAAACGATGGTGGTGAACAGGATCACCGGCTTCAGCATCGGCACGGTGATCTGCCAGAACTGATCCCAGCCCGAGGCGCCGTCGATGCGGGCCGCCTCGTAGATCGAGCGGTCGACGTTCTGCAGTGCCGCCAGGTAGAACACCATATTGTAGCCGGTCCAGCGCCAGGTAATGGCGATGATGATCAGGACCTTGGCCCAGAACGGATCCTGCAGCCAGTGGATCGGCTCCTGGATGATCCAGATCGCCATCAGCATCTTGTTGACGATCCCGTCGGTGGCGAACATCGACTTGAACAGGGTCGAGTAGGCGATCAGCGAGGTCACGCAGGGCAGGAAGATTGCGGTGCGGAAAAAGCCGCGGAAGCGCAGCTTGGGGTCGTTCAGCGCCACTGCGGCCAGCAGCGCCAACAGGATCATGATCGGCACCTGCACGACCAGGAACGTCAGCGTGTTGACCAGCGCACGAATGAAGACCGGGTCCTTGGTCAGGCGTACGATATTGGCGAAGCCGCCGAAACTGAAGTTCATCCCCTTGCCGACCTGGAAGCTCATCCAGAGCGACCAGAAAATCGGATAGAGCATGAAGATGCCGAGCAGCACCAAGGCGGGCGCGATGAACGTCCAGCCGGTGATCTGCTCGGTTCGGCCAAGTCTTGCGTTTGCCATGCCAACTCCCCCGACAGGCGACTTCACAACAGCTGCCGGCCGCACTCCGGCAATGGAGGGCGACCGCCAATGCGAGGAGGAGGCGGGTGCCACGCGGCCCCGCCTCCGGAGCCGTTATTGCATCTGCTGGCTGGCCTGGTCGTTGATGGCCTTCAGCGCATCGTCGACGCTGCCGCCCTGGGTGATGGTCGGGAGCTGAGCTACGACTGCCGAGTCGACTTCGGCGGTGTAGATGCCGTAGTCGATGCTGGGGATCTTGGCCTGCCACTCGGAGAAGTTCGCCCAGACGGGCTGGCCGCCGAAGAAGTCGTCGGAGGCCTTGTAGGCATCGCCCGCCGAGGCCGGGAGCCAGGTGCTGAAGGCGCCCTGGCCGATCAGGATCTTCTGGTAGAAGTCGACATCGGTCGCCCAGATGGACTTGAGGAAGTCGACGGCGGCATCCTTGCCGGCACCCGACGACAGCACGTACCAGCTCGAGCCGCCTTCGTTGGAGTAGCCGGTGGCGCCTTCGACGCCTTCGAGCTTCGGAATGGGCGCGACGCCCCACTTGCCGGCCTGGTCGGGCTGCGACTTGATGGTGCCGGTCATCCACACGCCGTTGAGCGCGACGGCGGTTTCACCCGAGGTGAAGGCGCCGGTGAACTCGGTCCAGCCGGAAGCGGGCTTGACGATATCGGCCTGCCAGATCTTGGCATAGGTCTCGAGCGCGGCCTTCAGCGGCTTGTTGTCGAGGATGTTGAGGCTGCCGTCAGGGTTGAAATACCAGGCGCCGGCCGACTGCATCATGATGCGGATGAGGCCGCTGCCGTTGAGGTCGAGGGCAATGAGGTTATGGCCGGTCTTGGCCTTCACGTCCTTGCCGATCTGGATGAACTTGTCCCAGGTCAGATCCTTGAGAGCGTCGGCCTCGTAGCCGGCGTCCTTGAGGTAGTCGGCACGGTAGAACAGGCCCGTGACGCCGGAGTCGAAGGGCAGTGAGTAGGACTTGCCGTCATGAGTGGCGGCCGCGACCTTGTAGGGCGCGAAGGCGCTCATATCGATCGAGTCGGAGAGCGGCACGAAGGCGCCCGGGAACGACTGCAGGTATTTCTGCGCCACGTCGTCCTGGATCAGCACGATATCGGGCAGGCCGGTCGTGTCGCCGGCGAGCAGCTGGGTCTGCAGTTTCTGGCGGATATCCTCCTGCTGCATGCTGTCGTCGACCTTGATGTTCACATCCGGATGCGACGGGGCATAGCGGGACGCGGCTTCCTTCATGGCAGCGCCGTTGAAATTGGTATCCCAGGCCCAGACCGTCACATCGACGGCCATGGCCGCGGTCATGGTGAGCATGGAGACGCCGGCGGCCGCGGCCATGGCGAGCGCATGGCGCCAACGCAATGCGGTGGTGGTCATAAATATTCCTCCCGTTTTCATTTGGCTCACCTTGGGCAAGCGTGGTTAGAATATGCGACCAAAGGGGTATGTCCGCGACAAAGGGAAACTCGACTTGGCGGAAAGTAAGGTCCAGCAGCGGCCGGTGTATCAGCCCAATGCAAGCAGCGTCGAAGCCCACCCGACGATCCTCTCGACCTTTCACAACCATCCGCTGGTGATGCTGAAGCCGCACTGGCACGCGCAGGTCGAGGTCAACTTCATCGTCTCGGGAACCGTGCACTACCGCATGCACACCCACGAGCTGACGCTGACTGCCGGGCAGATGGTGCTGTTCTGGGGCGGCCTGCCGCACCAGATGTACGACCTCTCCGATGACGCGATCTACGCCGGCGCGCACCTGCCGCTGATGCATTTCTTCCGCCTCAGACTGCCCGAGGATGTGCCGCATCGACTGATGCAGGGGACGACGCTGCTGAGCTGTACGCCCGACGATTCCGACGCCCACAATTTTGCGCGGTGGAATCGCTATGCCCGCTCGGGCGACGCGGTGAAGGCGCAGCATGCCGTGGACGAGTTGTTGCTCAGGCTGGAGCGGGTGCGGTTCGAGCCTTACGAGCTGGTGGGCAACAGCAAGGCGCCGGGCCATGCGGTGGAAACCGCCGAAGTGCAGTCGTCGCGCAATGTCGGCAAGATGTGCGACTACATCGCGGAGAACTTCCTGCACGAGATCGACTCGGTCGATATCGCGCAAGCGGCCAACCTCCACCCCAAATACGCGATGAGCATCTTCAAGCGCTCCACCGGGATGACGCTCAACGAGTATGTGAGCCTGTTGCGCCTGAGCTACGCGCAGGCGCTGCTCCTGCGCGACGACGCCAATGTGCTGCGCGTCGCCATGGAATCCGGCTTCGGTTCGCTCAGTGCCTTCAACAAGTCGTTCCGCAAGATCGCCGGCATGTCTCCATCGGATTTCCGGCGCGATGCCTTCATCCCCGGCGCGCTCGCGTCCTGAGCTTGAACTTTCGCGCATCGGCATTGTAACGATGCAGCGGTTCTGGCGAGGGAATGCGCAATGTTCGTAGTGGGTGGCGAAAGCCTGATCGACCTGATCTCGGAACCGGTCGGGGCCGATGGCGTCATCCGCCTCGTGGCGCACCAGGGCGGCTCGCCCTATAACTGCGCCATCGCGCTTTCGAAGCTCGGCAACGATACCGGCTTCCTGTGCCCAATCAGCACCGACGGGCTCGGCACCTACCTCTTGGCGCCGCTGGCGGAAGCCGGGGTGAAACCGCTGCTGGCCGAACGGGTAGACGCTTACACCACGCTGGCGGTGGTGACGTTCGACGCCAAGAAGAGCGCGCAATATGGTTTCTACCGCAACGCCGACCGCGCCTTCACCCGCGAGGGGCTGATCGCGGCGCTGCCGCAGCGGCTCGAGGCGTTCCAGGTCGGCGGCTTCTGCCCGATCGAGCCGGAGGACGCGGCAATCTGGCTGGATGTCGCCCAGGAAGCAGCGCGGCGAGGCGCGACGCTGACGATGGACCCCAATGTCCGCCCGTCGCTGGTGCCGGACTTTGCCGGCTACAAGGCGCGACTCTCGAGCTTTCTCGACATCGTCAACCTGGTGAAGGTGTCGATCGAGGATCTCGCGGCGCTGGAGCAGAACCGCGCGGTGCGGGCGACCGAGCTGACATCGGCCGAGGTCGAGGCGCTGGTGGCAAAGTACACCGCCGATTTCCTCGGCCGGCCCAATTGCGAGCTGGTGATCGTCACCTTCGGCGAGGAGGGCAGCCGCGCCTTCACCCGATCAGGTGCGGCCCGGCAGGAGGTTTACCCCGCCGTGCCGTTCGGCGACACGGTGGGCGCCGGCGACACGCTGATGGCGGCGGTGCTGACGCTGCTCGACGAGCAGGGCAACCTGAAGCCCGGCAAGCTCGGCGCCATGGGCGACGCGGCGCTGGCGACCATGCTGCGTTTCGGGGCGGTGGCCGCGGGTCTCAACTGCCGGTTCGTCGGCTGCCACCCGCCGACCCGCGGCGAAGTGGATGCGGTGCTGAATGGCTGAGGGTTCGGCAGGTCAGGTCAGTCGAACATCTCGGATGAAATGCGGCGAGCAGAATAAATAACGCGCACCACTCGCAGCGTGGTCGCGTCGAAATCGAAGAACACGAGATAGCGACCGACGGGAAAGCTCCGCAGCTTTGGTGCGAGGTCGTCTCGCGCGCGTCCCATCTGCGGCGTATTGGCGAGATGCCAGATCGACTCCGCGATACGGCGCATCTGGCCGTCCGCGCCGCTCGGGTTGTCGGTTGCTATGAAGGCCCAGATGCTTCTCAGGTCGCGGCGTGCAGCATTAGTGTGACGGACTTCAAGCGGCATCTTGGCGGTTCGCCTTCCGCCGCTTCGCTTCCGCGATGATTTCCTCCATGTCGAGTGGCCCCGCATCGCCGCTGGCCAGTCCCTCCTGGATCAACTGCTTGAGTTCTTCCGTCCGCACCCTTCGCAAGACCTCGGCGTCCTCAAGCAGCCGCAGCCCATCGCGCAGCACTTCGCTGGCGCTGTTGTACCGCCCGCTCTCGACGAGCTCGCGGACGAACTTCTCGTAGTGTTCACCGAGGGTGTAGCTGGATGGCATGGAAAGTCTCCTTTGGCAGCAGACTATCATTTTATGATAGTGCTGACCATCAGGCTCCGGCGCGGATGGCGAGTGCGTCGTCCAGCGTCATCTCGGTATGGTGCTCCCACTCGGGCCGGGGCTCGGGGAAATCGGTGCGGAAATGACCGCCACGACTTTCCTCGCGCTTGAGGGCGCCGGCGGCCACCAACGTCGCCGAGGTGGTCATGTTGAGGAACGAACGGGTGACGCCCTGCGCCGTGGCCTCGATCTCGGCGATGCGGCGCAACGCGGTGCGGAGGTCTGCGGCGTTGCGCTCGACGCCGACCAGGTCGGTCATGGTGCGGCGCAACTCCTTCACCGACACGTGGTTGCGCAGCCGCTCCTCCACGGCCTCACCCTCGACCGGGTCCCAACCGATGCCGGGGAAGGGGGCAAGCGGGCTGCGCAATGGCTCGAGCCCGGAAATGTCGGCGGCGATGCGGGCGCCATAGACCACGGCCTCGAGCAGGGAGTTAGAAGCGAGGCGGTTCGCGCCATGCAGGCCCGTCGACGAGCATTCGCCGGCCGCCCAGAGGCCGGGCAGCGAGGTGCGGCCGTTGGCTTCCACCTTGACGCCGCCCATGTGGTAATGCGCCGCCGGGGTGACCGGGATCAGCTGGGTGACCGGGTCGATGCCGAAGTCCGCGCAGTATTTGGCGACGGTCGGAAAGGCAGTGAGGATACGCTCGCCGATGGCTTCGCGGGTGTCGAGGAAGACCTTTCGTCCGCCCTTGATCTGCCGGTAGTTAGCGCGGGCGACGATGTCGCGCGGCGCCAGCTCTGCGTCGGGATGCACCGCAAGCATGAACCGCTCGCCCAGGTCGTTGACGAGGATCGCTCCCTCGCCGCGCAGCGCCTCGGTGGCGAGCGGCGCCGGGTCGGCGCCGGTGGCGATGGCGGTGGGGTGGAACTGCACGAACTCGGGATCGGCGATCAGCGCGCCGGCGCGAGCGGCCATCCCCATGGCGTGGCCGCGCACGCCGGGTGGATTGGTGGTCACGGCGTAGAGGCCGCCGAGGCCACCCGCCGCCAGCACCGTGGCGCGCGCCCTGACCAGTACCGGTTCGGCATAGCGGTCGCCAAGTTTCCGCGCATAGACGCCGATGATGCGGCCATCGGCGCGGGCGAGGTCGACTACGGTGAGTCCCTCGACGATGCGGATCGAAGGGGTCTTGCGCACCTCGGCAATGATCGCCTGCATGATGGCGTAACCGGCGCGGTCGCCTTCGACGCGCACCACGCGGTTGCGCGAGTGCGCGGCCTCCTTGCTCAGCACGTAATGGCCCAGTTCGTCGCGATCGAACGGGGTGCCCCAGCGGGCGAGATCCTCGATGCGTGCCGCCGCTTCGGCAGTGACCGATTCCGCTTCGTCCTCATCGACGATGCCGGCACCGGCGATCTCGGTATCGACGGCATGCGCGTGCGAGGTATCGCCGGGCCCGACCGCGGCGGCCACGCCGCCCTGCGCCCAGGCGGACGAGGCACCATTGCCGAGCGGTACGGGGGAGATGACGGTCACCGGGCGCGGCGCCAGCTTCAGCGCACAGAACAGCCCGGCAAGACCAGCGCCGACGATGAGCGCACCGTCGGCGTTGAGGACATTGTCAGTGATGGTCATTGGTCTCCCCCGGGCAAAACGCCCGGGTCAGGCCTCGTCGACCACCGGGGTTTCTGCGGCGCGCTTCTTAAGCGATTCGATGGCGTTTTTGGCGCTGGACTTCGACTTGTAGGTCTCGGTGCGCACCATGGTCTCGTTGTTGGCAGCGACGAAACGCACGAAGGTCTGGCCATCCTTGGAGGCAACAAGTTCGAAGCGGTAGCCCTTGCCGGCCTCTTCCTTGGTCAGGTCGACGACCGAAGCGCCCGGGGCGTTCTTCTTCAGCGACTCGATGCAGTTCTTGGCGCTCGCCTTGCCCGCGTAGTTCTCGGACCAGAAGATGGTCTCGGCGTTGTAGACGAACTTGGCGACGAACTGGCCGCCCTTGGCAGCGGTGATCTTGAAGCTATGTGGCACGACGCTGTGACCCCTCGGTTCGCGGGCCCGGGGAAGTCGTGGCCCGATCCGCCGAATCTACCGCTATGGTAGAGTCGCGCAACCCTCAAAGTCACGCAGCCGGTTGATTTGATTAAGCTTGGAAAAGCTACGGGCGCGACTGGTCGAAGTGCCCAATGAGCGACGAAGCTAGTCCCGCTTCTTGGAAAAATCGATCATCCGCTGCACGGCGGCGCGGGCGGGTTCGAGCAGTTCCTCGGCCACGGTCACCTCCTCGGTCATGGTGTGGAGCGACCACAGCACGTTCTCGAGGTTGATGCGCTTCATGTGCGGGCAAATGTTGCAGCCACGCAGGAAATCGACGCCGGTCGCTTCGGAGGCCACGTTGTCGGACATCGAGCATTCGGTGACCATCACCACGCGCGGCGGCTTCTCGGTCTTGACGTAGTCGATCATCGCTGCGGTCGAGCCGGCGAAATCCACCGCATCGATCACCTCGGGCGGGCACTCGGGGTGGGCGATGATCTTGGCCGTCGGATAGGCGTGGCGCAGTTCGGCAATGTCGGCGGCGGTGAAGGTCTCGTGCACTTCGCAGGAGCCGGCCCAGGTGATGACCTTCTTCTGCGTCTTCTTGGCAGTGTTGCGCGCCAGATACTGATCGGGGATCATGATCACCGTGTCGCCGGCGACGCCGTTGACGATGTCGGCCGCGTTCGACGAGGTGCAGCAGACATCGGTTACCGCCTTCACCGCCGCGGAGGTGTTGACGTAGGTGATCACCGGCACGCCCGGATACTGGGCGCGCATGGCGATGACGTCCTCGGGCGTGATGGAAGAGGCGAGCGAGCAGCCGGCGCGGCTGTCGGGGATCAGCACGGTCTTCTTGGGATTCAAGAGCTTCGACGTCTCGGCCATGAAGTGCACGCCGCACTGCACGATGATCGACTGCTTGACCGTGGTGGCTTCGATGGCGAGCTGCAGGCTGTCGCCGACGATATCGGCGACGCCGTGATAGATCTGCGGGGACTGATAGTTGTGGGCGAGGATGACGGCATCCTTCTCCTTCTTCAGCCGGTTGATCTGCAGGATCAGCGGCGCATAGAAGGGCCATTCGATCTCGGGGATGCGATCCTTCACCCGCTCGTAGACGCGCGACGTCACACGCTCAACCGCCTTGGTGAACTTGAGGTCGAAACTTTCCGCGAGGATGGCGCGAGCCTCCTCCAGCGGGGTGAGAGCATTGATGAGCTGCACCGGACCGTCCCTCCAGACAGGTGGGACACTTAAGGTCGATCGGCGTCCATTTCAATGTCGCGATTTGGCTTGATCGGCATTCGCCAAGTGCCTAACGCTCTGGCCGAACGACAGCCCTCGAGGATCGCCATGCCGCAAGACGCCGCCGCCCTTCGCCAGACTCTTTCGCTTGCGCCGGTGATTCCGGTGATCGTGCTGGACGATGTTTCGGCGGCCCGCCCACTGGCCGAAGCGCTGGTCGCCGGCGGCCTGCCGGTGCTGGAAGTGACGCTCAGGACCCCGCATGCGCTGCAGATCATCGAGGAAATGGCCAAGGTGCCGGGCGCGGTGGTCGGCTCGGGCACGGTGCGTTCGCCGCTGCAGATGGGGCACTCCGTCGATGCCGGCTGTCAGTTCATGGTGTCGCCGGGCGCCTCGCCGCGCCTGCTCGAAGCTGCCGAAGAGCACAGGATCCCGCTGCTGCCCGGCATCGGCACGCCGACCGAGGCGATGACCGCCTCGGAACATGGTTACTCGTTCCTCAAGTTCTTCCCGGCCGAGGCGCTAGGCGGGGTCAAGGTGCTGAAGGCCTATGCCAGCCCGCTCGCCGACATCACCTTCTGCCCGACCGGCGGCATCGACATGGCCAAGGCGAAGGAATACCTGGCGCTCCCCAACGTGATCTGCGTCGGCGGCTCGTGGATCATGCCGGCCGATGCGATTGCCAACAAGGATTGGAAGCGGATCGAGACGCTGGCGCGGGAAGCGGCGGGGTTGAAGGGCTGAGGGTTCGCAGTCAGGCTTTCTCCCACAAGGGGAGAAGGCGATCACGGAGAGTGCGGTGAAAAGGACTAGTCCGACCATCGGCCTCTCGCACCTCCGCATCACGCTGTCGGACAGCTTCTACATCGGTCCCGGGCGCGCCGACCTGATGGAGCTGATTGCCGAAACCGGCTCGATCTCCGAGGCGGCCAAGCGAATGGGAATGTCATACAAGCGGGCCTGGGGCCTGGTGCAGGCACTCAACGAGGGGTTTGGCGCGCCGCTGGTCGAGGCGTCGCGTGGCGGCGCCGCGCAGGGGGCCTCGTTGACCGCCGCAGGCCGCGAGGTGCTGGAGCGCTATCGCGGAATGCAGGAGGCGACGCGCAAGGCGATCGCCCGGGATGTCGAGGCGTTGATCGCGCTGCACACGGATATGTCCAATAGAAAATAACGCTTGCCGCATGCCGCCGGCATTGGCACAACCATCGATATTTCCGCTTGAACATATCGAGGCCTCATGCGTCGGACCATCCTTCTGCTTGCCGTCAGCCTGTCGGTGCTGGCGGGCGCGCCGGCCTTTGCTGCCGATGTCAGCGCCGCCGTGGCCGCCAACTTCACCAAGCCGGCGGAAGAGCTGGGCGCCGCCTTCACGGCGCAGAGCGGCGACAGCGTGACCTTCAGCTTCGGCGCCAGTGGGGCGCTCTACACCCAGATCAGCCAGGGCGCGCCGTTCGAGGTGTTCCTGTCGGCCGACGACAAGCGGCCGGCACAGGCGGTGAAGGAGGGTTTCGGTGTGGACGGGACGGTGTTCACTTATGCGGTGGGCAAGGTGGTGCTCTACTCGCCTTTGCTCGATCTCACCGATGGTGCAGCGGTGCTGAAGGCCAATGCGTTTCAGCACCTGTCGGTCGCCGACCCCAAGACGGCGCCCTATGGCGCCGCGGCGATGGAAACGCTGGACAAGCTGGGGCTCACCGAGGCGCTGAGCGGAAAGATCGTCACCGGCGAGAATATCAGCCAGGCGCTGCAGTTCATCGACTCGGCCAATGCCGAACTCGGCTTCGTGGCCCTGAGCCAGGTGATCGATAAGCCAGGCCGCGAGGTGTGGCACGTTCCGGCCGAGGACTACACCCCGATCCTGCAGGATGCGGTGCTGCTGAAGCCAGGTGAGACCGATCCGGCGGCCGCGGCATTCCTCGAATTCTTGAAGAGCGACGAAGCGCGCGCCATCATCGAGAAATACGGCTACGAGGTCGGCTCGGGTCAGTGAGGAACAGCCAGATGCTCGATGCCAGTGAGATCGTACAGCCCGTCGGGCTGACGCTGACGCTGGCGCTGATCGTCACGCTGATCCTCGTGGTGCTCGGCACGCCGATCGCCTGGTGGCTGTGCCGGACACGATCGCCGCTGCAACCGGCGGTGGCGGCAGTGGTATCGCTGCCGCTGGTGCTGCCGCCCACGGTGCTCGGCTTCTACCTGCTGCTGGCGTTCGGGCCGAATGGTCCCGGCGGGCTGCTGGCGCCGCTCTGGGGCGCTCGCACGCTGGCCTTTTCGTTCGAGGGGCTGGTGATTGCCTCGGTGCTCTATTCGCTGCCGTTCATGGTGCAGCCGCTGCGCACCGCCTTCGAGGCGCTGGGCGACGAGCCGCTCGAGGCGGCGGCGACGCTCGGGGCAGGGCGATGGACGACGTTCTTCCGCGTGGTGATCCCGCTGTCGCGTACCGGCTATCTCACCGGCGCCATCCTGACCTTCGCGCATACGGTGGGCGAGTTCGGCGTGGTGCTGATGATCGGCGGCAATATCCCCGGCAAGACCAAGCTGGTGTCGATGGCGATCTACGATTTCGTCGAGCGGCTGGAATGGGACAAGGCCCATATCCTCGCCGGCGGCATGGTGGTGTTCGCCTTCGTGGTGATCACCGCGGTGATGCTGCTGGACCGGCGGGTGGGGCGGGTGGCGGGCTAGGGCGGACTGAAGCAGACGGCCCCCTCCCATCCTCCCCATGAAGGGGGAGGTGCCCTGCCGGCGTGTTGCGCACGATCGAAGACAGAGCCCCGACTCTTCACCTCCCCCTTTATGGGGGAGGCCGGGAGGGGGCCGTCTCTATCAGTCAGCGCCCCTAAGCCAGCCGCAGCAGCTCGACGAAGCGCCTCAGCGCCTTGCTCAGACCCTTGCGTTTCTTGGCGTCCAGGTCGGCGAACAGCGCTTCCTCGAGCTGTTCCCAGTTGGCGGCCAGCACGTCGCGGATGCGGGCGCCGCGTTCGGTGAGGGCGAGGCCCTCGGTCAGGTCGGGGCCGATGGCCTGGCGGGCCACGATGTCCCGCTCGATCAGCCGCTGCAGCCGGGGCTGCAACGCCTCGGGCTCCAGCCCCAGATGCTCGGCCAAGGCGGCTTCGGTGGCTCCCAATTCGGCATGCAGCACGAAGATCACCGCATCGTCGCCTGGCTCCAGCCCGCGGTCGAGCAGCGGCACCAGCAGCGCCTTGTGGGCCAGCTGGCCGGCTTCGATCAGCCGGTAAAGCGTTGAACGGGCTTCGGGTTTGGTCATGGGTGGATAGATAGACTTCAAGGTGGGTTCGAGCGACATGCGACCCATCCTATCGTTAATCTCGGAGAGACCAAGTGGCGGCATTGTTCGGACTTTGGAGATGACTTATGCGTGGCTGAGTGGTGTTCGGCAGAAGCACCACCAGTCTACACAGTTCAGGTCGCGAACGCATGAGCCAGGACCTCGCCCGCATCCGGGCCTTCGTGCAGGTGTTCGATGCTGGGGGCTTCTCCTCGGCGGCGCGGCAGCACGGCCGCTCCAAGGCGCTGCTGTCGAAATACGTCACCGACCTCGAGGACTATCTCGGGGTACGGCTGATGAACCGGACGACCCGCAAACTCAGCCTGACCGAAGCCGGCGAGGCCTATTATCGCGAGGCGAGCCAGCTGCTGCAGCAGCTCGACGACCTCGACGCGACGATCTCGGACCAGACCGCCGAGCCGCGCGGCCTGGTGCGGGTGTCGGCACCGCGCAACCTGGGCGAAACCACGCTGGCGCCGGCGATCTTCGCTTTCATCGCCAAAAACCCGCTGATGTCGGTCGATCTCAGGCTCGAGGATCGCTATGTCGACCTGGTCGAGGAGAGCGTCGACGTGGCGCTACGCATCTCGACCATGGCGGATTCCTCGCTGATCGCCCGCAAGATTTCCGATATGCGCCACGTGATCTGTGCCGCGCCGAGCCTCGTCAAACGGGTGGGCACGCCAACCTCGGGCGAAGCGCTGCGCAACATGCCGTGCGTACTCGACACCAATATGCCTTCGCACAGCTCGTGGCGCTTCATCGAGAATGGCCAGCCCGTCTCGGTGCATGTCTCCGGTCCCGCGCGGGTCAATTCTCCGGTGGCCGCCATGCAGGCGGCGCTCGCCGGCCTTGGGTTCGCCGTATTGCCGACCTACCTCGCTGAGCCGCTGATCGCCGAGGGGCGGCTGGTGCGCGTGCTCGAGGACAGGATGCCCGAGGGTCCGAGCCTGATGGCCGTCTATCCGCATCGGCGGCACCTTGCCGGCAAGGTTCGCGCGCTGATCGACCATCTGGTCGCCTGGTTCGCCGACAACCCGGTGAAGTAAGCGAGACGGGATACGGGGCGGCGATGACGGGTTTGTTGCGCAAGCTGGGGCTGGCTTCGGCCGCCATACTCGGTCTTGCCGGCGCGGCCCAGGCCCACCCCCATATCTTCATCGATGCCAAGGCGACCATCGTCTTCAACGATGCGGGCGAACTCACCGAGATCCGGAATGCCTGGACCTTCGACGAAGCCTTCTCGGTCTGGCAGATCCAGGGGCTCGACACCAACAATGACGGCATCACCTCGTCCGAGGAGATGCAGGAGCTCGCCGACGAGAACATCAAGGGGCTGGCGGAGTACAATTTCTACACCTCGGCCGCCGAGTACACCGCAGCCGGCGCGACCAGCGCTTCGCTGCCGTTCACCGAGGTGGGCGGCGCGAAGTTCGTCTTCGCAAACAACCGCTCGACGCTGAGTTTCGATATCGCGCCCACGACGCCGTACCGGATCAAGGACAAGCTCGAGATCGCCATCGCCGATCCCGAATATTACGTCGCCATCACCTTCCACGCTCCCGCCGACGTCACGCTGGTCAACGCTCCCAAGGGGTGCGCGCTGCACATGGAGCCGCCGCGCGAGCTGTCGCCGGATCTCCAGGCCCGCCTGTTCGAGCTGTCGCCGGATGTGACGCAGTTGCCGCCCGATCTCGAAGCGGCGGTGCGTGGTTCGCAGGGAGCGATCGTGCTCGATTGCGCCGGCGCCGCGCCGCCCAGGGAAGCGTCGACGGCGCTCGAAGCGGTGACCCAGGTGGCGGAAGCCAAGCCGGCCCTGCCGTTCGGCGGGCCGCCGCCGGAGCCGGGCTTCGTGCTGCCCAAAACCGGGTTCCTGGGCTGGGTGTCGCAGATGCAGTCGGACTTCTACCAGGCGCTGACGGCGGCGCTGGGCAAGCTCAAGTCCGATTATACCGCCTTCTGGGTGCTGGGTGGGCTGAGCTTTCTCTATGGCGTATTCCACGCCGCCGGGCCGGGGCACGGCAAGGTGGTGATCGGCTCCTATATGCTGGCCAACGAACGGCAGGTGCGGCGCGGCATCGGGCTCAGCTTTGCCGCCGCGATGATGCAGTCGCTGGTCGCGGTGGTGTTCGTGGGGGTCGCCGCGGCGATCCTGGGGCTGTCGAGCGCCGCCATGGGCACCGCGGTGGGCTGGATCGAGAAGGCCTCGTATGGCCTCGTGGCGCTGCTCGGCCTGTGGCTGATTGCGCGCAAGCTGTTCGGTTGGGGCCATTCGCACGACCATGGACCTGACCTGACGGCCAAGGCGCACCAGCACCTGCACGAGGATGAAGCGCCAAGGCACGCCCTGCTCAATGTTCGCAAACAAGACCTGGAGCGCGGACCCAGTTTCAACTTCCGCACCGGCCTGCAGCCGGCGGATGGACCGCGGCTCGACGCCTATGGCCGCCTGCCGGGCGACGCGCATTACGGGCACGACCACGCCGACCACGAAGCGCACGACCACGACCATGGCCATCACCACGTGGTGACGGCAGAACAGACCACCGGCGACTGGCGCGAACAGCTCGGCGTGGTGCTCGGCGTGGGGCTCCGTCCCTGCTCGGGGGCGCTGGTGGTGCTGGTGTTCGCGCTGAGCCAGGGCATCCTTTTGGCGGGCATCGCCGCGGTGTTCCTGATGGGGCTCGGCACGGCGATCACCGTGTCGGTGCTGGCCGTGCTGGCGGTCGGCGCCAAGGGCTTTGCCAGCCGGTATCTCGGCGCCGAAGGCAAGCTTGGCAGCCGGCTGGTATGGTGGGCGGAACTGGGCGGCGCGCTCGTGGTGTTCGCCTTCGGCACAGTGCTGTTGCTCGCCAGTTTCTGAGCCTGCCGCGACACCCTTGCACTTGTGTTCGGGGCGGCCCTGACTATGTTGCGCGCCACAGAGAACGTCACCAACGACAGGCCAGCCCATGGCAACCGGACTTCCCCCCGGACACCCCCCGATCGCGACGCCGAAAGTGGGGGTGCTGCTGCTCAATCTGGGCACCCCCGACGGCACCGATTACTGGTCGGTGCGCCGCTATCTCAGCGAGTTCCTGTCCGACCCGCGGGTGATCGAGTCCCCGCAATGGCTGTGGCAGCCGATCCTGCAAGGCGTGGTGCTCTCCACCCGGCCGCAGAAGAGCGGCGAGAACTATGCCCGCATCTGGGACAAGGATGCCAATGACAGCCCGCTGCGGGTCATCACCCGCAGGCAGGCCAGCAAGCTGCAGGAGCGGCTGGGCAGGAACGTCATCGTCGATTTTGCCATGCGTTACGGCAACCCGTCGACCAAGTCGGGCATCGAGGCGCTGCAGGCGGCAGGCTGCCAGAAGATCCTGCTGGCGCCGCTCTATCCCCAATATTCGGCGACCACCACGGCTACCGCCAACGACAAGGCGTTCGATGCGCTGAAGATGCTGCGCTGGCAGCCTGCCGTGCGCACGCTTCCAGCCTATTTCGACGAGCCCGCCTATATCGAGGCGCTGGCGCAGAGCATTGCCGATGGCGTCGCGGCGCTGGATTTCACCCCCGATGTGATCCTCACCTCCTATCACGGCATGCCGGTGCAGTACTTCGAGGCAGGCGACCCCTACCACTGCCAGTGCCTCAAGACGACGCGGCTGGTGCGGGAGTTTCTGGGCTGGTCGGACGATAAGCTCAGGGTGACCTTCCAGAGCCGGTTCGGCCCCACCAAGTGGCTCGAACCCTACACCGATGCGACGCTGATGGCGCTGCCGGGGCAGGGGATCAAGCGCGTGGCGGTGGTCGCGCCCGCCTTCTCGGTCGATTGCATCGAGACGCTGGAAGAGATCGCCATCACCGGCCGCGAGCAGTTCGAGCATGCCGGCGGCGAGCGCTATGCCTATATCCCGTGCCTCAACGACAGCGAGCTCGGCATGGGGATGCTGGAAACGGTGATCCGCAAGGAACTGGCGGGTTGGGTTTAAGGCTCAGGGGGGTGGTGAGCACAGTGCCCTCCTGGACCCCCTCTCTTGCGATTTCTAAGGCTTAGCCAAACGGCTAAACGTAAGAAATCGCTTTCTCCCCCGCCAAGGGGGAGAGTCCCGACTGATATTCAGGTGCAGGTGGAAGGCACCGATCATCTCCCCCTTGGCGGGGGAGAAAGCGAAAACTTGGGTTTAGCGAAGCTAAGCCCTTAGTTTTCGCCAGAGAAGGGGGCGCGGGGAACCACTATGTGTCCAGCAATCAGCGCTTCAGTTCGTCCGGCACCTTGTCGAGCATCGCCTTGGTGATCGACTGGCGGAGCTTGAAGTAGTCCGGCCACGGGTCGGGCTCCTGCGCCTTGGCTGCGGCGGTTTCGAGCGAGAAGACATTGGCGCCTGCCAGGTCATCGAGCTCGTCCCAGGCGACCGGTACCGCGCAGGGGACGCCCTGGCGGGCGCGGGTCGAGAACGGCGTGATGGCGGTGGAACCCCGCTCGTTGCGCAGGTAATCGACGAACATACGCCCCTTGCGCGTCGCCTTGCGAATGTTCGAGGTGAAGCGGTCCGGGGCGGTCTCGGCGAGCCAGTCGGCGAGGTAGTGGCAGAAGGCCTTCACCTCCGGCCATTCGGCCCGCGGGGTCAACGGTGCGATGACATGGATACCCTTGCCGCCGGTGACCATGGGAAAGCTCTCGAGACCCCAGTCCTTCAGCATGTCACGGATATGGCGGGCGGCGTCGCGCACATGGTCGAAGCCGAGTCCTTCGTCAGGGTCGATATCGAAGATGATGCGGTCGGGCTGCTCGAGCTTGTCGATCCGGCTGCCCCAGATGTGAAACTCCAGGGTCGACATCTGCACGCCACCGACAATGCCGGCGAGGTCGTCGACGTAGAAATGGTCCTCGTCCTCGCTCTCCTTCAGCTTGATCTGGACGTGCTTCATCACGTCGGGGAAGCCGCCGCTGTCATGCTTCTGGAAGAACGGCCGGCTGCCATGCGGCACACGCACCAGGCTGAGGGCGCGCCGCTCGATATGCGGCAGCATGCGGGCCGCGACCGCCTCGTAATAGGCGACGATCTTGGCTTTGGTGACCGTTTCGTCGGGCAGGACGGCGCGGCTCGGATTGGTCAGCCTCACGCCGATCCGCTCCGCAATCGCGATCCCCATGTCGTCGGTGAGCTCCATGGCCTTGAGCTTAACCGCTGATTTTCGCTTTGTCGCGGGACGCTCGCGGGCCTTGGTTTCCAGCTTCACCTCGCGTGCAGGCTTGTCCTGACGCAACCCGACAAAGGAGGGGTGACGCAGCACCCCATCAGGGGTGAATTCGGTGAAGTCGATCTCGGCGACCAACTCGGGCTCGACCCAGCGCGCCCGCCGGACGATGTCGCGCGGCACCGCTTCGAAGGCCGACCCCTTGCGGTCCCGCTTGTCCAGTTCCGCCTGCAGTTCGGCCGAGCTCTTCTGGGTGAAGCCGGTGCCGACGCGGCCGCGATAGATCAGCTTGCCGCCCTCCCAGGTGCCCAGCAGCAGCGAGGCGAAGCCCTTGTGCTTGTCGGAAGGGCGCCAGCCGCCGATGACGAATTCCTGCCGCTTGGTGCACTTGATCTTCAACCAGCTGCGGGTGCGATCGTGCCGATAGGGGGCATCGGCGAGCTTGGCGATCACCCCCTCCTGATGCGCCTCGCACATCGCCTGCAGCACTTTTTCGCCATGTCCGCGCACGTGCTCGGAGTACTGGACGGAGCCGCCGTCCCGGGTTTTGCCAAGGAGCTTGCGCAGGCGCTCCTTGCGCTCGAGGAGCGGCAGCTTTTCGAGGTTCTCGCCATCCTCTTCGAGCAGGTCGAAAGCGAAATAGACCAGCGGGGCGCCGCTCGAAAGCGCATCCTTGAGGGTGGAGAAGTCGGAACGGCCATCCTTGAAGGCACAGATTTCGCCGTCGAGCAGCGCCGACCCCTTGGTGAGCTTGGACAGCGGTTCGACCAGGCTGTGGAACTGCCCGGTCCAGTCATTGCCGTTCCGGGTATAGAGCCGCACCTCGGGCCCGGCGACCGCCGCGATGCAGCGATAGCCGTCATATTTCATCTCGAACAGCCAACCGTCGCCGGCGGGAACATCCTCGACCAGCGTGGCCAGTTGCGGCTCGCGGAACTCGGGCAACACGATCTCGCCCTGTTTGGTCCAGACTCGCCTCGCGGACCGTTCGGAGCCTGCTTTCTTTCGCGACTTCAAGCCCTTGGCGATCCCGTCCAGGTCACGGCCGGTCTCCACGCTGGTGGTGAATTTCTCGGTGAGCCCGTCGGCTTCGGTTGAATAGTCGTCGCGGTGCTTGATCAGCAGCCAGTTCTCGCGGGTGCCATGCCGGGTCTGGTTGTCGCGCCCCTTCATGTGGACCAGCACCCACTCGCCCTTCATGCGCTTGCCGTCGAGGCGGAACTTGAGGTCGCCGTGCTCAAGGCCCTCGTGCGGATCGCCGACCGGCTCCCAGGTGCCCTCGTCCCACAGCATCACCGTGCCGCCGCCATACTCGCCTTCGGGGATGGTGCCCTCGAAGTCCCCATAGTCGAGCGGGTGGTCCTCGACCCGCACCGCCAGACGCTTGTCGGCCGGGTTGGTCGAAGGACCCTTGGTGACGGCCCAGCTCTTGAGCACCCCGTCGAGTTCGAGGCGGAAGTCGTAATGCAGCCGGGTTGCGTCGTGCTTCTGCACCACGAAACGCAAAGGCTTGCCCTTTGTCCGGCGCGTGGCCTTGGTTCCCGAGGGTTCCGCGGTCTTGGCAAAGTCGCGCTTCGCCCGATAGTCCTTCAGCAGTTCGCTCGGTGTGCCGGCCATTTTCAGCTCGCTTTCCTGCGCGGTGCCGGCTTGCCGGCGGGCTTGCGCGCGGTGGACTTGGCGGGCGCCTTGCGCCCCGAAGCCGCGGGCTTGGCAGTATTGCCGCCTTCGAGGCTCTTCTTGAGGGCCACCATCAGGTCGACGACATTGTCACCGCGCGGGCTGCGCGAGGGCTCCTCGACATCGGTGGTAACCTTGCGCCCCTTGGATTTCAGCTTGCGCTGGATCAGCTCGCGCAGGGCCGCCTGGTAGTGATCCTTGAACGCCTTGGGATCGAATTTCTCGGTCTTCTTGTCGATCAGCGCCGTCGCCACATCCAGCAGGTCGCTGTCGGTCGATTTTGCGGGGATGTCGGAGAAGAAGCTGTCGGATTTCTTCAGCTCGTCCTCGTAGTGCAACGTCTCGAGGAGGATGCCCTTGCCGCACGGCTTGATCGAAACGAGGTATTCCTTGCCGCGCAGCGCGAGCTGGC
Source organism: Devosia sp. A16 (assembly GCF_001402915.1). Taxonomy (GTDB): domain Bacteria; phylum Pseudomonadota; class Alphaproteobacteria; order Rhizobiales; family Devosiaceae; genus Devosia_A. The sequence continues at coordinate 1,349,624 of NZ_CP012945.1, read as the reverse complement.
CGATGCCGACCTTCTTCGACTTGCGCAAGGCATCCCGCACCACCCGGAACGCGTCCTCGGCCAGCTCGTCGGCGGGCGTCAGATAGTAGGGGGTATCGAAATACATCGGCGGGATCTCGTCCTCGTCGACGAACTGCACCAGCTCGAGGGTCTTGCGCGTTTCGAGCTTCACCGCGTCGATCTCGTCGTCGGTGAGCAGGACGTAATCACCCTTCTCATACTCGAAGCCCTTGCGGATCTCGTCCCTGTCCACCGGGCCGACGCCGTCGACCACCTTTTCGTAATGGATCGGCTTGCCGGTCGGTTCGTGGATCTGGCGGAAGCTCGGCTTGGCGCCCGATTTGGTCGCGGTGAACATCTCGACCGGGATCGAAACCAGCGAAAGGCGCAACTGGCCTTTCCAGATCGGACGGGTGGCAGGCATGGGCGTTACTCGCGAACGATTGTCCTGATCGTTCAACGGCGTTGTTGTCCGAGTGTTCCCACTGGAATCGAGGGGCTGGCGTTGCAGGGACTCCGGCGGCCACATACATGTTTCGTAACGGGTCGGGCGCAACAGGGGATAGGATAATGGATTTCATGGAACTGGACGGGTTGAGCCTGACGCTGATCGCGCTGGGCGTGCTCGCGGTACTGGTGCTGTTTGCCGGCGCCAAGGTGGTGCCGCAGGGCTATAATTTCACCGTGGAGCGCTTCGGCCGCTACATCCGCACGCTGAAGCCGGGCCTGAACCTGATCATCCCGTTCGTCGACAGTATCGGCCGCAAGATGAACATGATGGAGCAGGTGGTGGACGTGCCGCACCAGGAGGTGATCACCCGCGACAACGCCACGGTCACCGTCAACGGCGTCAACTTCTACCAGATCCTCGATGCCGCAGCCGCCGCCTACGAAGTGGCGCAACTCGAGCTCGCCGTACAGAACCTCACCATGACCAATATCCGTACGGTGATGGGCTCGATGGATCTCGACCAACTGCTCAGCAACCGCGACGAGATCAACCATCGCCTGCTCAAGGTGGTGGATGCCGCGGTGCAGCCCTGGGGCCTCAAGATCACCCGCATCGAGATCAAGGATATCGATCCGCCCAAGGACCTGGTCGACTCGATGGGTCGCCAGATGAAGGCCGAACGCGAAAAGCGCGCGCTGATCCTCGAGGCCGAAGGCAAGCGCCAGGCGGCGATCCTGCAGGCAGAGGGGCAGAAGCAGAGCCAGGTGCTGGAGGCCGAAGGTCGACGCGAGGCGGCGTTCCGCGACGCCGAGGCGCGCGAGCGCTCCGCCGAAGCCGAAGCCAAGGCCACCGAGGTGGTGTCCAACGCCATCGCTTCGGGCAGCGTGCAGGCGATCAACTACTTCGTCGCCAACAACTACATCAAGGCGCTGGAAGGGCTGGCGCGCTCGCCGAACCAGAAGGTGCTGATGCTGCCGGTCGAGGCCTCAAGCGTCATCGGCGCCATCGGCGGCATTGCCGAAATCGCCAAGGAGGCCTTCAGCGGCGACAAGCCGGCGAACCGGCCGCAGAGCGGTCGTCCGCCATCCACCACCTGACCCTCGTAACCGACAGGAGGCAGAGATGCAGGTCATCGACTTCATCGCCAGCCACGGCGCGTGGTCCTGGGTGGTGGCTGGGCTGGTGCTGCTGGCCCTGGAACTGGTGCTGCCGGGCGGCGTGCTGATCTGGCTGGGCGGCGCGGCCCTCGTCACCGGGGCGCTGGCGCTGCTGGTCAGCATCTTCTGGCCGCTGCAATTCGTCATCTTCGGCGTGCTGGCGCTCGTCAGCATCGGGCTGTGGCTGAAATTCCGTGGCCCGGGTGTGGCGTCGGACCGGCCGTTCCTCAACCAGCGCGCCAACCGCTTCATCGGCCAGGAGGCGGTGCTCGACGAACCGATCCGCGACGGCATCGGCCGGCTGGCGCTCGACGATACCGTATGGCGGGTGCAGGGCCCTGATCTGGCAGCCGGCTCACGGGTGCGGATCGTCGATGCGGATGGGGCGCTGTTGAAGGTGGAGGCGGCCTGACCCGCCCCCGCCACAAGGCTTCTTTAACCATAAGCTGCAAGGGTTCGTTGACCACTATCGCCCGAGGCGGTGCAGCTTATGCAGACGAGGAGAGCCGGCATTGCCGCCAGCGCCATGGCGCTGGCGCTGCTCACCGCTCCCGCCGGGGCGGGCGAGTTCGTGCCGCTCGGCGATGGTTCGGCAACCAACAATGCCGACCTCATCGGCTATCCGGCAACCGAGTGTGCCCATTGCAGCACGACGCCGCCGGATGAAGCCGGCAACCTTATCGACATCGACTGGAGCCTGGGCCTGCGCGGCGGCATCAAGGATGACGGCAGCGGCGCCGCGCCGACTTACAAGCTGATCGCGTTGCCGAGCGTTACGCTCAAGCAGCAGACTATTCGGGGTGGCTACGATGCGGGTCTCAGCGGCGAGATCAGCTATCAGGTCGACGGCAATGCCCATATCGACTCGCTTACCGGGACGGTCGGCGGCACCTACGACCTCGACGCACTGACCTCCTTGGCGGGGCGCGCCAACCTGAAGATTTCGCAGGACGATCCCGACGGTCCGGATTACGCCAGTAACGTCGCTTCGGCCCCGTTGGTGCTCTCGGGCAGCGCCGAGGTGAGCGCCGCGCGCGACCTCGGCGCGTTCAACCTGGCCGTGCGCGGTAGCGCCGGGCGCGAGGTCTATGGCGAGACGGTCTATGACGACAGCTCGACCTCCGACAACACGTTTCAGAATACCACGTCCTATGGCGCCGGGGTCCGGCTCGGCTATGAGCTGACGCCGGGCCTCGTCGCCTTCATCGACACGCAAGCCGACATCGTCAGCTACGACGCGCCGTCGCCGAGCCTGATGGTGAAGCTCGACAACGTCACCTATGCCGGGCGTGCCGGGCTCAGTGCCAAGTTCACCCCGACGCTGGAACTGGAGGGCTCGCTGGGTCTGGGCTACACCGACTTCGGCGATGAAACGCTCGGCGATTTTTCTGCCGTGCTCTACGACGCCAGGGCGGTGTTCAAGCCCGACGAGACACTGACGCTGACCGGCGCCCTGACCACTACCGTCTCACAGCCGGGCACCACCTCCGGCGCGACCGCCAAGCTCACCTATGCCGCAACGGGTCAGGTCGAATACCTGGTGAACCCCTGGCTGAAGCTGCGCGCCGACGCCAGCTGGACTGCGGCGCACTACCAGGGCATCGACAGCGAAGAGCAGAGCTGGGGCTTGGGCGCGGGAGCGGATTACCTGCTCAACGCGCATACCGACCTCACCGCCGATTACAGCTTCCTCAGAACCGAGAAGACGTCAGCGCCGGCCACCGACGAGCATCAGGTAACGCTCGGGGTGAAGTTCCACCGGTAGCACCTGGTAGCGCTCCAGACGCGCTGGGATGTGCAAATCCTGGTGCACGCCGGCCTTGGAGGGCGCGATTGGCGAGGGGCGGCACGCTCGCACTACACCAGATGCTGGATTTCCTTGCGGAAGGCATCGGCGAGATCCGGGCGATCGAGGGCGAAGGCCACGTTGGCGGTGAGAAAGCCGAGCTTGGAGCCGCAGTCGAAGGATTGGCCCTTGTACTTCACGCCGCTGAAATGCTGCTGGGTCATGAGCGTCTGCATGGCGTCGGTGAGCTGGATCTCGCCGCCGGCGCCGCGCTCCTGGTCGGCGATCAGCGAGAAGATCTGCGGCTGCAGGATGTAGCGGCCGGAAATGATCAGGTTGGACGGGGCATCCTGGCGCTTGGGTTTTTCCACCATGCCGGTGATGCGGAAGCCTTCGTCGGGGCCGGCGCCGCGCGCCACGACGCCATAGGAGGAAACGTCCTCCATCGGCACTTCCTCGACCGCGATGACGTTACCGCCGCTGATCTCGTAGGCATCCATCATCTGGCGCAGCACGCCGGGGACGCCCTTAAACACCATGTCGGGCAGGAGCAGGGCGAAGGGCTGGTCGCCGACCAGTTCGCGGGCGCACCACACGGCGTGACCCAGCCCCAGGGGCTCCTGCTGGCGGGTGAAGCTGGTCTGACCGGCCGACGGCAGGTCCTTCTGCAACTCGCGCAGGGCTTCGGTCTTTCCGCGGATCTCCAGCGTGTGCTCGAGCTCGTACTGGCGGTCGAAATGGTCCTCGATGACACTCTTGTTGCGGCCGGTGACGAAGACGAAGTGCTCGATCCCGGCCTCGCGCGCCTCATCCACCGCGTACTGGATCACCGGCCGATCGACCACGGTCAGCATTTCCTTGGGCATCGCCTTGGTGGCAGGCAGGAAACGGGTGCCGAGACCGGCAACCGGGAACACGGCGGTGCGCACGCGATTTGACAATCAAGGACTCCTGGTAGAGGCGGGAGAGGGGGCTATAGGAAGGCTATAAGGCGTTTCTTAGCACCTCGCGAAATAGCGTCCACGGCATTAATTTCTGGTTTGAGGTTCAACCATGACGGTTCTGGTCACCGGCGGTGCCGGCTATATCGGCAGCCACATGGTGCTGCGGCTCGCCGACGCGGGGCAGACGGTGGTGGTGCTCGACAACCTCAGCACCGGCTTCGACTGGGCCATCGATCACCGGGCGACATTCGTTCAGGGCAACGCCGGGGATATGGAGCTGGTGGGACGACTCATCGCCGAGTACCGCATCACCGAGATCGTGCATTTCGCCGGCTCGATCGTCGTGCCGGAATCGGTCAGCGACCCGCTGAAATACTACGCCAACAACACCGCAACCTCGCGCAACCTGATCGAGGCGGCAGTAAAGGGCGGGGTAAAGCACTTCATCTTCTCCTCGACCGCAGCCGTCTATGGCAATGCCGGGCTCGAGCCGGTGGCCGAGACCAGCCAACTGATGCCGGAATCGCCCTATGGCCGCTCCAAGCTGATGACCGAGCTGATGCTGGCCGACGTGGCCGCCGCGCACCCGCTGACCTATGGCGTGCTGCGCTATTTCAACGTCGCCGGCGCCGACCCCAAGCGGCGCAGCGGCCAATCCTCGCCGACCGCGACGCACCTGATCAAGGTCGCCTCGCAGGCGGCGTTGAGGCAACGGCCGAGCATGGGCATTTTCGGCACGGATTTCCCGACCCCCGACGGCACCGGGGTGCGGGACTACATCCATGTCAGCGACCTCGTCGAAGCGCATGCGCTGCTGCTCGACTACCTGCGCAAGGGCGGGGCATCGATCACCATGAACTGCGGCTATGGCCGCGGCTTCTCGGTGCGCGACGTGGTGCGCACGGTCAAACAGGTGTCGGGCGTCGACTTCAAGGTGATCGAAGAGCCGCGGCGCGCCGGCGATCCGGCCTCGATCGTCGCCAGGGCCGACAAGGTCCGGCAGGTGCTGGGCTGGAAGCCGGCGCACGAGGACCTTACCGAGATCGTTGACGCAGCGCTGAACTGGGAGCGCTATTTAGCCACACGAAACAGGTAGCGATTCGCCATGCAACGTCACCTCGCCTTCGTCGTCGTGCTCCTCGGCCTGGTCTCTCCGGCCCTCGCGCAACCGGTCGAGAGCTTCGAGTCCTTCATCAAGAACTTCGAAGCGACGGCAGTGGCGGCCGGTGTCACCCACGAAACCTACGCCAAGGCGATGTACGGGCTGACCCCCGACGCCAGCGTGCCCGAGCTGGTGACCTCGCAGCCCGAGTTCACCACGCCCCTGTGGGACTATATCGACAAGCGCGTGACCGAGTGGCGCATCGGCAAGGGCAAGGAGGCGATCGAGCAGAACAAGGCGCTGCTCGAGACGATCGGCAAGAAATACGGCGTCGATCCCTACCTGTTGAGCTCGATCTGGGGCATCGAGACCAACTACGGCCGCGTGCTGAGCGACCCGCAATATATCCGCCCGATCATCCCATCGCTCGCGACACTGGTGCATCAGCGGCGAGTGCGGCTCGAAGGCGACACGGCGGACCTGATCGCGGCTTTGCTGCTGGTGCAGCGCGGACCGCTCGACGCCACCCAACTGGTCGGCAGCTGGGCCGGCGCCATCGGGCACCTGCAGGTCAACCCGAGCAATGTCATCAAATACGGCACGGACGGCGACGGCGACGGCGCCATCGACCTGCAAAACTCCCTCGCCGACGCGCTCGCGACCTCGGCCACCTATATCATCGGCCTCGGCTACAAGCCGGGCCTCGACTGGGGCTACGAGGTCGATGTGCCGGATGGCTTCGACTACCTGCTGGCGACGCGCGACCAGTTGCGACCCATTTCGTTCTTCACCGAACTCGGCGTGCAGCGGGTCGGCGGTGCGACCTTCAGCGATCCCTCGATCCCGGTGTTTCTCTACGCGCCGACCGGCGCGAAGGGGCCGAAGTTCCTGATGACCAACAACTACCTGATCCTCAAGGGCTACAACTTCTCCGATAGTTACGCGATGGCCATCTCGCATCTCGAGGATCGGTTGAAAGGCAAAGGCGAATTCGTCACCCCCTGGCCGCGAGACACCAAATTTCCCAACCTCGAGCAGCGCCGGGCGATCCAGGAAGCATTGATCAAGCTCGGGCTCTACGAGGGCAAGGTCGACGGGCGCATCGGGCCGGTGAGCCAGGCGGCCTACGCCAAGTTCCAGGCGTCGAAGGGCGAGGTGGCGGACGGGTTCATCACGCTGCACAGCTATGAGGAGCTGGTAGCGGCTGCGAAGTAGCGCTCGTTGCTGGGCTCAAAGGCATCACAGCGTCTGTGTGCAACGGAGTTGCTGGCAAGGCATCCGCCGCAGCGTCAAACTCGGTGTCATCCCAGCGAAAGCTGGGAGCCATCTCACCGCCGGCGCCAGCTGATAGTTGGGTCCCAGCTTTCGCTGGGATGACAGCCGGTGGGGTGGATGGTCGGTGGCTCTCCTCGACGGGGAGCAGCGACTTCCGCTGAGAACTCCCCCGATAGATTTATCGCGAGCGGTCTTCAATTCACCGCCGTTCGTCAGCTAAATGGCTGCCATGCAGAAGAAACCCAACCGGTTCGTGCTCTGGGTGATCGGCCTCGTCGTGGCGGCGCTGGTGCTCACCGATATGCTGCCGATGTTCGTGCAGGCGCGCGAAGCGGAGGCCCCTGCGCCGGCGGTCGTGCAGCAGCTCGATGACGGACGCGTCCTCGTGGCGCAGCAGGAACAGGCGCCGCGCAAGAAGCGCCGCACGCTGATGGATCTGCTGTTCGGCGACGACGAGCAGCAGCAGGAACAGGCCCCGGTGGTGGAAAAGCCGGTGGTCAAGAAGCCCAAGAAGGCAGCGCTGCCGCCGCCGGAAAAGCCCAAGATCGAGAAGGCCGCCGGCGCGACGCGGCTTGCCGTGTTCGGTGACTCGATGGCGACGGATCTGGGCAAGGCGCTCGAGCGGTTCTATGCCGAGGATCCCAATATCGCGATCCTCACCCAGGGTGTCGGCTCGTCCAGCTTCGTCAGGCCGGATTTCTTCGACTGGCCAAAGACCATCAGCGAGCAGATCGCCGCCAACAGCTTCGATATCGCGGTGATCCTGATCGGTATCAACGACCGCCAGAAGATGAATCTCAACGGCCAGAGCTACGGCTCGCTGACGCCGGAATGGACCGCCGAATACTCGGCGCGGATCACCAATGTGGTCAAGGCGCTGCGCGCCGCCAACAAGCCGACGATCTGGGTGGGGTTGCCGCCGATGGAGGCGCCGAAATTCGGCAAGGCGATGATCCAGGTCAACGAGATCCAGCGGCTTGCGGCGTTCAGCGGCGGCGCCGAGTTCCTCGATATCTACGAGAAGTTTGCCACCGAGGAGGGCGGCTACACCTCGCGCGGCCCCGACCTCAACGGCACGCAGGTGCGCATGCGCAAGGATGACGGCATTCACTTCTCGGCGGCGGGCGCGGACAAGCTCGCCTTCTACCTGAGCCAGAGCCTCAAGAACTATTATCGCGGCGGAGGCACGGTGGGGATCGAGGTCGCCGATCCGCTGCTCGGTACCGACGCCCAGTTGATGATGCGGCCGCCCTACCAGGGGCTGGGGCAGATGAAGCTCTTGGAGGTGGCGGGCGCGGTGATCTCGCTCACCAATACGCCGCGGCGCGCCGCCGACCTGGTAACCGCCGACATGGCAGATGCCGCGACCGTCGGCTTCGATTTGACGAAGATGATCGAGGCGCCGGTCGGACGCGCCGATGCGTTCGGCGTCGGCAAGGTCGAGAACCCCAGCCCGAAATGAGACGCCGCGCCGTACTCGCCGGCCTCGCCCTCATCGCAGGAGCGCCCCGCGCCATGGCCGACGACCAGGCTTTCCTCACTGCGGTGCGCGACAATGACGCGCCCGCGCTGACCCGGATGCTGGCAGCGGGACAGGCGGTAGACGTACGCGACAGCGGCGGTCGCACCGCCCTGCTGGTGGCAACCCATGCCAACGCCTTGGAGGCTGCGCGGGTGCTGATCGAGGCTGGCGCCGACGTCAACGCCAAGGACGATATCAGGGATACGCCATACCTCTACGCCGGAGCCGAGGGCAGGACCGAAATCCTGCGGCTGCTGCTGACGAACGGCGCCAACCTCAAGGACACCAACCGCTTCGGGGGTACGGCGCTGATTCCGGCGGCCGAGAAGGGGCATCCCGAGAACGTGCGGCTGCTGCTGGCGGCGGGGGTCGACCCCAACCACGTCAACGGCCTGGGCTGGACGGCGCTGCTCGAGGCGGTGATCCTCACCGACGGCGGGCCGGTCTATCAGGAGATCGTCGCCGACCTCATCAAGGGCGGCGCAGATGTGAACCTCGCCGACGCCGATGGGGTAACGCCGCTCGCGCATGCCAGGGCGCGGAGGTATGAGGAGATCGCGAAGCTGCTCGAGGCGGCTGGCGGAAAGTAGCAGGTTGGTTATTGTCTAATTCACCGGCCTCAGGCTTTCTTCCCCCTTGAGGGGAGGGATTGAGGGAGGAAGTGGTGCAGTCGGCACCGAGCGTCCCTCACCACCCCCAACCCCTCCCCTCGAGGGGAGAGGAACTCACGCCTCCCCCGCCGCTTCCATCAGGTTGCTGCGCAGGTTCGTGATGCCGCGCTGCAGGATACGGAACTCGTCCGGGTTCAGTCCGGTCGCCTCGTAGGTAACCTTGGCAAGTTCGCGCGCCTTGTCGCGCAGCTTCCTGCCGGCCTCGGTCAGCCGGACATGCACCACGCGTTCGTCCTCGCCGGAGCGCGTGCGCGTTACATAACCCATTGCCTCGAGCCGCTTCAGCATCGGCGTTACCGTGCTCGGCTCGAGGAACAGCTTGTCGCTCAGGCCTTTGACCGTCAGCTGCTCCTCGTCCCACAGCGCGACGACAGTCACGTACTGGGGGTAGGTGAGGCCGAGTTCTTCGAGCACGGGCTTATAGACCCGCGAGTAGGCGAGGTTGGCCGAGTACACGGCAAAGCACATGAAGTCGGCGAGCCGGAAGGTGTCGTCGTCGCGTCTACTGGCTGTCATGGCTGCTCCGTACGCAAAATCGTTATCGCGATAACTTTTCGCTTGTATGGCTGGACCACCTGTGAGACAAGTCGCGCCGTAATGATTATCGCGATAAGTAAATGGGGACATTGGCGCGGCCTGCCAAGCCCCGGTCAGAACCCGAACGGAAAGATCAGATGAACCAGATCGAAAAGACCCTCTACACCGCCCGCACTCATACCAGCGGCGGCCGCGCCGGCACCGCACGCAGCTCCGACGGGGCCCTCGACGTGGCGCTGTCGCCGCCGGGCTTCGGCAACGGCACTAATCCCGAGCAGCTTTTCGCGGCCGGCTGGTCGGCCTGCTTCCTCGGCGCCATCGGGGCAGTCGCCGGTAAGCTCAAGGTAAAGCTGCCGGCCGAGCGGACGGTGGATGCGGAAGTCGACCTGGTGATGGACGGGGAGCAGTATTCGCTGCGTGCCCGCCTCAATGTCAGCCTGCCGGGCCTCGAGCGCGAGGTCGCCGAGCAACTGGTCGCCGCGGCGCACCAGACCTGCCCCTACTCCAAGGCGACGCGCGGGAATATTCCGGTAGAGATCAACGTGGTTTGAGGGGCGGCCCAATCCTGGGGCCGGTGCCCACGCACAAATGCGAAAGGGGGCGCACGAAGCGCCCCCTTGTTGTCCTGTAGGAACCGCCTGTTACCGCGGCAGATCGGTCTTGCCCATCAGCCACTCGTCGATCGAGCGGGCGCATTGGCGGCCTTCGCGGATGGCCCAGACCACCAGCGACTGGCCGCGGCGCATGTCGCCGCAGGCGAAGAACTTCTCGCGGCTGGTCTGATACTTCACCGTGTCGGCCATGACGTTGGAGCGCTTGTCGGTCGCAACGCCCGCATCCTGCACCAAGCCTTCCTGCACCGGGCCGAGGAAGCCCATGGCGAGCAACACCAGGTCGGCCTTGAGGAAGAACTCGGTGCCCGGGATCGGCTGGAACTTCTCGTCGGCGCGGGCGCATTGCAGCCCGGTGACCTTGCCGTTTTCGCCGTCGAAGCGGATGGTCGCCACGGCGAAATCACGGGTGACGCCCTCTTCCTGCGACGAGGAGATGCGGAACTTCACCGGATAGTTCGGCCAGACCAGCGGCTTGTTCTCCTTTTCGGGAGGCATGGGCATGATCTCGATCTGGGTGACCGACAGGGCGCCCTGGCGGTTGGAGGTGCCGATACAGTCCGAGCCGGTATCGCCGCCGCCGATCACTACCACATGCTTGCCGCCGGCAAGGATCGGGGTGACGTTGTTAAGCGGCTCGCCGGTGACGCGACGGTTCTGCTGGCCGAGGAAATCCATGGCGAAATGGATGCCATCGAGCTCGCGGCCCGGGATCGGCAGGTCGCGCGGCTTCTCGGCGCCGCCCGACATGGCGATGGCGTCGTACTGGGCGGCGAGCTGGTCGGGGGTGATGTCCTTGCCGACATTGACCCCGGTGTGGAGCGTCACGCCTTCGGCCACCATCTGCTCGACGCGGCGATCGATCTGCGTCTTGTCGAGCTTGAAGTTCGGGATGCCGTAGCGCATCAGGCCGCCGATCTGCTGGGCCTTCTCGTAGAGATGCACATCGTGGCCGGCGCGGGCCAGCTGCTGCGCCGCCGCCATGCCGGCGGGGCCCGAACCGACGACGGCAACCTTCTTGCCCGTCTTGTTCGGATTGATCTGCGGCGTGACCCAGCCTTCCTCAAAACCCTTGTCGATGATGGCGCACTCGATCGACTTGATGTTGACCGGGGTGTCCGGGATGTTCAACGTGCAGCTCGCCTCGCACGGGGCGGGGCAGATGCGGCCGGTGAACTCGGGGAAGTTGTTGGTGGAGTGCAGGTTCCTGAGCGCCTTCAGCCACTCGCCCTTGTAAACCAGATCGTTCCAGTCGGGGATCTGGTTGTTCACCGGACAGCCGGTGTGACAGTAGGGAATGCCGCAATCCATGCAGCGCGCTGCCTGGTCGCGGGTGCCCTTGTCACCCAGCGGGATGGTGAACTCGTTGTAGTTCTTCAGCCGGTCGGCGACCGGCAGGTAATCCCGGTCGACGCGATCGATTTCGAGGAAGCCAGTGATCTTGCCCATTGTTCTTACTCCGCGGCGACCTGTTGAGCGGCCTCACGGGCCTTTTCCATCCGCTGGAGCGCCTTGCGGTACTCGATCGGCATGACCTTCCTGAACTTGGGCAGGTACTCGTCCCAGTTCGAGAGGATGTGGTTGGCGCGCGACGAGCCGGTGAAGCTCTTGTGCCTGAGGATCAGCTGGTAGAGCCGTTCGGCATCGCGCCGCTGCAGGTCGTGCATGATCTCGACCACGCCCATCGTCTCGAGGTCGTTGCGGTGGCCGAAGTCGCGTTCGTTGAGACGCTCCTCCTCGACCACCGGTTCGAGCTCGACCATCGACATGTTGCAGCGGCTCTCGAAGCTGTCCTCCTCGTCGAGGACATAGGCCACGCCGCCCGACATGCCGGCCGCGAAGTTGCGGCCGGTCTTGCCCAGCACCACCACCACGCCGCCAGTCATATACTCGCAGCCATGGTCGCCGGTGCCTTCGACCACCGCGATGGCGCCGGAATTGCGGACGGCGAAGCGCTCGCCCGCGACGCCGCGGAAGTAGCACTCACCGGTGATGGCGCCGTAGAGCGCGGTGTTGCCGATGATGATCGAATCCTCGGGCACGTAGCCGCGTTCCTCCGGCGGCCGAACCACGAGGCGCGCGCCGGAGAGGCCCTTGCCCACATAGTCGTTGGCCTCGCCGACCAGGTCGATCGAGATGCCGCGCGTCGCCCAGGCGCCGAAGGCCTGGCCGGCGGTGCCGGTGAGCGACACGGCGATGGTGTCCTCGGCAAGGCCGGCATGGCCGTAGCGCTTGGCCACCGCGCCGCCGAGCATGGCGCCCGCCGAGCGGTCAACGCTGGTGATCGTCTCGGTGATCTTGACCGGGGTGCCGTGGTCGAGCGCGGGCTGCGCCGCGGCGATCAGGCGGCGGTCCAGCACCTTGTCGATCGGGTGGTTCTGGCCTTCGGTGTGGGTGATCCCCACGCCTTCGGGCGCGAACGGCTTGTGGAACAGCTTGGAGAAGTCGAGGCCCTTGGCCTTCCAGTGGGTGATGGCTTCGGTCTTGTCGAGCATCTGCATCTGCCCGACCATTTCCTCGAACCGGGTATAGCCCATCTCGGCCATCAGCTCGCGCACTTCCTCGGCGACGAAGAAGAGGTAGTTGATGACGTGCTCGGGCTTGCCGGTGAAGCGGGCCCGCAGCACCGGGTCCTGGGTGGCGACGCCAACCGGGCAGGTGTTGAGGTGGCACTTGCGCATCATCACGCAGCCGGCCGCGATCAGCGGCGCAGTGGCGAGACCGAACTCGTCGGCGCCGAGCAGGGCGCCGATGACCACGTCACGGCCGGTGCGCACGCCGCCATCGACCTGCACCGCGATACGGCTGCGCAGCCGGTTGCGGACCAGGGTCTGCTGGGTTTCGGCGAGGCCGATTTCCCAGGGCGAGCCGGCATGCTTGAGCGAGGTCAGCGGCGAAGCGCCGGTGCCGCCCTCGTAGCCGGAGATGGTGACATGGTCGGCGCGCGCCTTGGCGACGCCGGCAGCGACGGTGCCGACGCCGACTTCGGAGACGAGCTTCACCGAGACCTGGCCATCCGGGTTGACGTTCTTCAGATCGAAGATCAACTGCGCCAGATCCTCGATCGAGTAGATGTCATGGTGCGGCGGCGGTGAGATCAGGCCGACGCCCGGGGTCGAGTGACGGACCTTGGCGATGGTCTCGTTCACCTTGTCGCCGGGCAGCTGCCCGCCTTCGCCGGGCTTGGCGCCCTGCGCCATCTTGATCTGCATCATGTCGGAGTTGACGAGATATTCCGTCGTGACGCCGAAGCGGCCCGAGGCCACCTGCTTGATGGCCGAGCGCTTGGAATCGCCGTTCGGCAGCGGCTTGAATCGATCCGGCTCTTCGCCGCCCTCGCCGGTGTTCGACTTGCCGCCGATGCGGTTCATCGCCACGGCCAGCGTGGTGTGGGCCTCGAGCGAGATCGAGCCATAGCTCATCGCACCAGTCGAGAAGCGCTTGACGATCTCGACTGCCGGCTCGACCTGGTCGAGCGCCACCGGGGCGCGGCCTTCCTCGTCCGCCTTCCTGATGCGGAACAGCGAGCGGATGGTGACGTACTTGTCTTCCACCTCGTTCACCAGGCGCGAGAACTCGCGATACTTGTCGCGAGCGTTGCCGCGCGCCGCGTGCTGCAGGTTGGCGACCGTCTCGGAGCGCCAGACATGCGCCTCACCGCGCTGCCGGAAGGCGTAATCGCCGCCGACATCGAGCACGTCCTCGAGCACCGGCGAGTTGCCGAAGGCATCCTGGTGCCGCAGCACGGTTTCCTCAGCGATCTCCTTGAGACCGGCGCCTTCGATGGTGGTGGCGGTGCCGGTGAAGTAGGTGTTGACGAAATCCGAGCTCAGGCCCACGGCGTCGAAGATCTGCGCGCCGCAATAGGACTGATAGGTCGAGATGCCCATCTTGGCGGTGACCTTCAGGATGCCCTTACCGATCGCCTTGATGTAGCGGTAGATGATCTCTTCGGCGTCCAGCTCACCGGGCAGGTCCGCCTTCATCGCCGCGAGCGTCTCGAATGCCAGGTAGGGGTTGATCGCCTCGGCGCCATAGCCGGCGAGAGCGCAGAAATGGTGGATTTCGCGCGCTTCGCCGGTTTCGACCACGAGACCGACCGAGGTTCTGAGCCCCTTGCGGATCAGATGGTGGTGGATGCCGGCGGTGGCCAGCAGCGCAGGGATCGCCACCCGGTCGCGGTTCATGGCGCGATCGGAGAGGATGATGATGTTGTCGCCCGAGTGCACCGCCATCTCGGCATCCGAGAACAGCTGGTCGAGCGCCCGCTTCATCCCGTCGGCGCCTTCCGACACCGGATAGGTGATATCCAGCGTCTTGCTGCGGAACGGGTTGTCTTCCATGCCGCCGATGGCGCGGATCTTTTCCAGATCCTCGTTGGTCAGGATCGGCTGGCGCACTTCGAGCCGCTGGCGGCTGTTGCCGCCCGTCAGGTCGAGCACGTTCGGCCGCGGCCCGATGAACGAGACGAGGCTCATCACCAGCTCTTCGCGGATCGAGTCGATCGGCGGGTTGGTGACCTGGGCGAAGTTCTGCTTGAAGTAGGAATAAAGCAGCTTAGACTTGTTGGAGAGCGCCGAGATCGGCGTGTCGGTGCCCATCGAGCCCACGGCTTCCTGGCCGGTGGCGGCCATCGGCGGCAGGATCAGCTTCAGGTCTTCCTGGGTGTAACCGAAGGCCTGCTGGCGATCGAGCAGCGGCACGTCCGAGGTCTTGGGCTCGAAATGCACCGGCGGCAGTTCCTCGAGCACGATCTGGGTGCGGCCCAGCCACTGCTTGTAGGGGTGCGCGTTGGCGAGCTCGGCCTTGATCTCCTCGTCCGAGACGATGCGGCCCTGCTTCAGGTCGATCAGCAGCATCTTGCCCGGCTGCAGGCGCCACTTCTTCTTGATCTTGGCAGCCGGGATCGGCAGCACGCCGGCTTCCGAGCTCATCACCACTTCGTCGTCTTCGGTGACGAGGTAGCGGGCCGGACGCAGGCCGTTGCGGTCGAGCGTCGCGCCGATATGGACGCCGTCCGAGAAGCACATGGCGGCGGGGCCGTCCCACGGCTCCATCAGCGCGGCATGATACTCGTAGAAGGCGCGGCGATCCTCATCCATCAGCGGGTTGCCGGCCCAGGCTTCCGGGATCAGCATCATCGCCGCATGCGGCAGCGAGTAGCCGCCGCGGATCAGGAACTCGAGCGCGTTGTCGAAGCAGGCGGTGTCGGACTGACCCGGATAGGAGATCGGCCAGAGCTTGTTGATGTCGCCCCCGAACAAGGGCGACGAGACTGAAGCCTGCCGCGCCGCCATCCAGTTGACGTTGCCGCGCACGGTGTTGATTTCGCCGTTGTGGCAGACGAACCGATAGGGGTGCGCCAGCCGCCAGGACGGGAAGGTGTTGGTGGAAAAGCGCTGGTGCACCAGGGCCAGCGCCGACTCGAAGTCGGCGTCGTGCAGGTCCTGATAATAGGCGCCGAGCTGGGCAGCGAGGAACATGCCCTTGTAGACCAGGGTGCGGCAGCTCATCGAGACGATATAGAAGTCGTTCGGCTTGCCTTCGAAGGCCGAATAGATCTTGGCCGACATCACCTTGCGGATGATGTAGAGCTTGCGCTCGAACGCCTCTTCATCGGCAATACCGTCCCCGCGCCCAATGATCACCTGCCGGTGGTAGGGCTCGGTGGCGACGATCTCGGGGTCCTTCGACAGCGAGGAGTTGTCGGACGGCACGTCGCGCCAGCCGATGACGCTCTGGCCCTCGTCCTCGATCACCTTGTTGACGACGCGCTCCATCTTGGCGCGGAGCTCGGCATCCTGCGGCATGAAGATGAAGCCGACGGCGTACTTGCCCTGTTCGGGCAGGTGGAAGCCGAGCCGGGCGCTCTCCTTGACGAAGAACTTGTGCGGGATCTGCACCATGATGCCGGCGCCGTCGCCCATCAGCGGGTCGGCGCCCACCGCACCGCGGTGCTCGAGGTTCTCGAGGATGGCCAGACCGTTCTGCACGATCTTCTGGCTCGGCTGGTTCTTCAGGTTGACGATGAAGCCCACGCCACAGGCATCGACTTCCCGCGTCGGGTCGTAGAGGCCCTCCGCCGCCGGGCGCATCACGCCGGTGGGCAGGTCCTGACGGTATCCCTGGCGGTAACCGTCATTTTTGCGAATGGCGGTTACCGCGACGGGAAGTGAAGGATTTTCGTTCCGTGCATCAGCCATTTGCAAAGTCCTCTGTTTTGCAGTCGTCTTCGAGACCGGAGCAAGTGCCCCAGTGTTCAAGTTCCTTTCGACGCGCCTTCAGCCCCCAGTCGTACCCTCAGTGTACGGCTCGAATCCGAGTGCGCAATCCTTTAGTGGGGAGCGGCTCTGCATCCAAATGGCCGCTCGTACGGGCTCGATAAGGCCCCACCCCTCCGTTTCCGCTATCGACAAGCGGGCCAGCCGGATCGGCGTGTGAAACGCATCCGGGGAGACCGGTCGCTCACGAAATTGGACAGACGTGCTGTCCTATCCAGGCTACATTTGCATAATTCCAAACTGCGAGCAAGCGCCCGAGGACACTTTTTTGCCGTGTTGTGATCGAGCGGGCGTAGGAGATCGCAGGGACGGAATAGGAAAACAGTAGGAATTGAGGGCCGTGCGCCGCCTGACAAAGGCGCGTTTCGGGCGATTTTCCGGGGTCGCGGCTATAGGAATTGCCGCGATCAAGAACCTGTCGGTACGGCGCGGGCGAAGCGGCCCCTCGACATCGGGCCGTCGCGATGTGCATGTTTCACCTCGCGAAATTCCACCCGAGCCTCCGATGTCAGCCCGACCTTCGTTCATCGTCAACATCCGCGACGGCCTGAGGCCGATCGACCCGGGCGGCTTCGCCGATATGGGCGGATTCGAGCACCCGGTCGGGAGGCGGCACGGGCTCAGCCATATCGGCATCAAGTACGAAGTGGCGCCGCCCGGCAGCCGCACATCGTTTCCGCACGCCGAAAAACTCGAAGAAGAATTCGTCTTCGTGCTCGCGGGCAAGCCGGATGTGTGGATCGACGGGAAGCTTCACCCGCTCGACGCTGGCGATGCCGTGGCGTTCCCCGCCGGAACGGGGATCGCCCACAGCTTCCTGAACAACAGCAACGAGGACATGCACCTGATCATCGTCGGCGAGCACGAGGTTCCCGGCAATCAGCTCTACTACCCGCTCAACCCCGAGCGGATGGCCGAGTTCGGGGCATGGAACGGCGCCTGGCTCGAGGCGCCGAAGCGGCCGCTCGGCCCGCATGACGGCAAGGCCCGGGCCAGCAGCCGCGATGACGGAGCAGTGCGCCCCCGCCGCCCCGGCTTTCTGGCGCATTACAGCAAGGGGCTCGCGCCGATCGCCAACCCGAAGCACACCAATCATGGCGGCCAGAGCAGCCGAATGGGTGCGGCGCTGGGGCTGACCCGCATCGGCATAAACTACGACATCGTCGCTCCAGGCAAGCGCACCTCGCGCCCGCATGCCGAAAGCGCAGAAGACGAGTTCGTACTGGTGCTGCGAGGCCGGCCGGACGTCTGGATCGACGGGCACCCCCACGAGCTTAACGAGGGCGACGCGGCGGTGTTTCCCGCCGGCACCGGGATTGCCCACTCGTTTCTCAACAACAGCGACGCCGAGGTGCACCTGCTGGTTATCGGCGAGCATGCGCGCGACGGCAACCGGATCAACTATCCGCTGAACCCGGAACGAATGGCAGAGTTCGCGAAAGTGGGACGCGCCTGGCTGGACGCGCCGAAGCGGGAACTGGGCCCGCATGACGGGATGGCGCGGGCGGGGATGCGGAGTTGAGCGAACGTCCGCCACTTGCATCGAAGCATCAGTCGGGCTTCTCCCCCGCAATGGGGGGAGAGGGCTGAGAGATCCGCGCGGAAGGCCGCTATTCCAGATGGCTCTTCAGGAACCACAGATTCTTGTCGAGGCTGCGGGAGAAAGCCGTGAAGATATCCGCGGTGTCGGCGTCGCCCGCTTCGTCTGCGGCGTCGATTCCCTCGCGTGTCGATTTACTGAGGGCGGCATAGCGCTCGACCAGGGCCCCGAGGTGATCGGTGACCTTGCGGATGTCGGTCGGGTATGGGGCGAGCTTGCTGGCCTTGCCGACCGTCTGCAGCGTGCCGAGGGCAATGCCGTCGAGCTGGGCCACGCGCTCGGCAATGATATCGACATGCTCGTCGACATCGTCACGCAACTGATCGAGCAACTCGTGCACGGCGATGAAGGTCGGACCCTTGAGGTTCCAGTGCGCCTGCTTGGTGATCAGTGCCAGATCGATGGCGTCGGCGAGGCGGGCATTCAACAGGTCGATCATTTCGGCCTTGGTGTTGGACTTGAGGCCGATCTCGGGGGATTTCATCTGGGGAACCTATGACGCGTTTGAGGACACGGTGAAACGGCGTGGGCACTGCGGAGGTTCCGCGCTTGCTGCAGTTCCTGGATAGACCACGCACCATCAGTCCGGGCTGGGTAGCGACTTGTCGGCTTTGCAGACGCTCAGCGGCTTGATCGCTCCGGAGAAGATCTCGGTGATGCGCTCGTCCGCCCTGTCGACGGTGACGCTCATGCAGGCGCAGCCATAGCCGTAGCCGCTACCCGGGTTGTTGGTCTCGACGAACTGACCTTCGTCGAAGTCGGGAGCCTTATCGATGCCCCTGGGCCCAGCGCCGTCGGCGTCGCCCTGCGAGCTGATGGTCCAGGTGGCATCCTTGTCCATGAGCCACAGGTTGCCAGGCGTCGGGTTCATGTACCAGCCGCAGCGGGTCTCGGCGGCCGGCGCCGGGGAAACCGCAATCAAGGACACGGCAACGATGGCGGCAAGGCGATGCATGGCGACGCTCCCAATCTGGCGGCGCTACAGCAGCAGGTCGGCCGTCCGGCCGCAAGGCTCGTTGCCGTCGAGCGTCGGCAGTGTGCAAACGACAAGGGCGCGGTCCTCTCGGACCACGCCCTCATTTCCGTTCACCTGACGATCAGACCGCCTGGTTCATCGCCAGGTCGTTCATGACCGGATTAGTTGACCGTCTGATCCTCGATGGTCTTGGTCGTGGCGCTGATCGGAATCTGGCGAGCCTTCTTGCTCTCCGGAATTTCGCGCTTCAGCTCGATATGGAGCAGGCCGTTCTCGAGGTTGGCGCCGGCGACTTCGACATAGTCGGCGAGCTGGAAGCGCAGCTCGAAGGCGCGCTCGGCGATGCCGCGGTGCAGGAACTCGCGGGCCTTGTCCTCGCTCTCCTGGGCCTTGGCGCCCTTGACGACGAGGTTGTTCTCCTTGCTCTCGATGGCAATGTCGCCTTCGGCGAACCCGGCTACCGCAATCGAAATACGGTAGGTGTTCTCACCGGTCTTCTCGATATTGTACGGAGGATAGGATTTCGCCTCCTGGCCCACCAGGGCGTCGAGACGGTTGAAGACCCGGTCGAAACCGACGGTCGAACGATAGAAGGGGGAAAAATCGTAGCTAGCCATGATCACATTCTCCTTTGAGCAACGTGGCTTTCTCGGGTGTCCCATGCGCGCTCCCCAATTGGGCAAGCTCCGCATTCCCGGGTTCCCGGTCCCCGGGGGTTCCCGGCGGACAGCATTGATTTAGGAAGCATCGGCCGGGGTTCAAGTCCCCCGTTCAGGTCGATGAACCGAAGATGAATGTGGCGATCAAAGGCGGTTCAGACAGCCGGCCCTATAAGCGGGACTGTGCTTACTGTCTGCTGCAGGGCACACCGAATGAGCCGCCTTCACCCGCCCCCCGCAAGGCGGCCATCACAGGAAAGCCAGTGTCTCTAGCGAGGCGCTGGCTTTTCGGTTTCCCGGTGCCGTGGCGAGCCATCATTCCCGTGGCAGCGGGAATCCAGTATGCACGAGGCGATCGTCCGGAGCTGCGCATGAACGCCATCGTCGACCCCAATGGGCCAACCCTTGCCGTGGTGCCGTCCAATCCGGTGCCGGAGGGCGCGCGGGTCGGCTATTTCACCACGCCCGATAAGGTGCAGCTGCGCTACGCCACCTTTCCTAAGGGGCAGGGGGCGGCCAAGGGGACCGTCTGCCTGGTGCAGGGACGTACCGAGTTCATCGAGAAGTATTTCGAGACCATCGCCGATTTCCAGTCGCGCGGCTTTGCCGTCGCCACCTTCGACTGGCGCGGGCAGGGCGGCAGCCAGCGGCTGATCGGCAACCGACGGCTGGGCTACGTGCGGCGCTTCGACGACTACTGGGAGGATCTCAAGGCCTTCCACGGCTCGATCCTGCTGCCCGACTGTCCGGCGCCCTACTATCTGGTGGGCCATTCGATGGGCGGGCTCGCCTCGCTCTATGCCGGCATCCGCGACCGCATGATGTTCGAGCGCATCTTCGTGTCTGCCCCGATGGTCGGACTCGACCGCCAGCCGTTCAGCATGGCCGGCATGGCGAGGCTTTGCGGCACGCTGTCCAATCTGGGCCTGGCGCGGTTGCCTATCGGGCGGCGCGGCGACAAGGCGCAGACCGAACAGCGTTTTGCCGGCAACCCGCTGACCTCGGATCTCGCGCGCTTCAACCGTTCGGTGGAAGTGCTGAAGGCGCGGCCGGAACTCGAACTCGGGGCCCCGACCTTCCGCTGGGCCGCATCGGCGTTCGCCGCCATGGCCGGCGCCGCGACCGATGAGTTTCCCGGCGCCGTGCGCATCCCGGTGCTGATGCTGGCGGCGGCGCGCGACGAGATCGTTTCGACCGCCGCCATCGAAACGCTCGGGTTGAGGATGCGCACCGGCCGCCATGTGGTGATCCCCGGCGCGCGGCACGAGATGTTCGTCGAGAACGACGCCATCCGCGCGCAGGTGTTCGCGGCGTTCGATGCGTTTATTACGGAACAGAGCGCCTGAACGGACTCTCGGTCGGGCCTTCTCCCACAAGGGGAGAAGGCGTCGGCCGATGGGGCAGTGCACTACCCCTTGAGCACCGCCAGCGCCGCGGCGTGCAGTTCGGGCGTCGCGGCGGCGACGCAGTTGCCGCCCTGTTCGGCCGGGCCGCCGTCCCAGGTGGTGATGACGCCGCCGGCATTCTCGATCAGCGGGATCAGCGGGCAGATATCGACATTCTTCAATCCCGCCTCGACCACCAGATCGATATGGCCGGCCGCCATCAGGGCGTAGCCGTAGCAATCGAGGCCATAGCGGGTGGTGAGCACTGCGCTACTGATCGCGTTCCACAAGCGTGACAGGTCTCGCCCCTGGCGCACGAACAGGTCGGGCGAGGTGGTGGTCAGCTTGGCTCTGGCCAGCTCGGTCACCGGGCTGGTCCTCAGCGGCAGGTGTTGGTCGCCGCGATAATAGCCGGCCTCCCCGGGGAGGCTCAGATAGATCTCGCCGGTAAACGGCTGCGCCATGAGCCCGGCGACAGCGCGTCCCTCATAGGTGAGCCCGACCAATGTGCCCCAGACCGGCACTCCGGTGATGAAGGCGCGAGTGCCGTCGATAGGGTCGATGATCCAGGAAAACGGCGTCGAGCCCGGCTTGTCGTCCCATTCTTCCCCAACGATGGCATGGTCGGGAAAGCGCGTTCCGATCAGCTCGCGGATAACGCGTTCGGCTTCGCGGTCGGCTTCGGTGACCGGATCGAACCCCACCGACCACTTGTTGTCCACCGCGATGCCCTGGCGGAAGCGAGGCAAGGTGATGCTCGCCGCGATCTCGGCGGCATCAAGCAGGGTGCGGCGCACCAGGTCGGCGGTGAGCCCGCCCAGATCGTCGACGCCAAGAGATGTATCGTTCATGTCAGCCTTCCCGGCCCCGAATTCGTGAGATTTGACAGCGGGCTAGCGGCCGCCGCGAGCCGCGTCGCGCGAATACTCTGTGACGATCGTGATTCATTTTTGCAACAACGGCACGAGTTTATCTGTTGAAGACTTTCAGCCATCTTGTGAATGGCGGCAAATCAGTTCACGCCAGTAACTGCATGATGGATGGGCGGCTTTCGAGCCTCTTGCTTCGACTTAGGCAACGCACGCTGGCCGTCATCGTTTCCTCCCTTGACTGGGCCGCTCCGGCGGCCCGATTTTTCTGGGAACTCTAATCGCTTAGCCCGTAGGCCCGAACGTTCGGTGACCAGCGCCGGCGTCACTCCGCCGCGTATTTCTCCGAGATCGGGGCGGGCGGCGCCAGCATGGCGAAATCGAGCCCGACCAGCGTCGCGACCAGCCGGTCCACCAGTTGGCGCATGGCGCCGAAACCGGCATTCTTCTCCAGCGTCACTTCGTTCATGTAGAGATGGCGGCTGAGCTCGATCTGCAGGGCGTGCACACCATGCTGGGGGCGGCCATAGGTGCGGGTGCAGAAGCCGCCGGCGTAGGGCCGGTTGCGGGCGACGCGCAATCCGGCGCCGGCGAATACCATTTCGGCGAGATCGGCGAGAATCGGGGCGCAGGTGGTGCCATAGCGGTCGCCCAGCACCACGTCGGGGCCGAGTCGATCGCCCGTGCGGGACAGTCGCGGCATAGAATGGCAATCGATCAGCACAGCCACGCCGAAGCTGCCATAGGCCTCGGTCAGCAGTCGCTGCATGGTGGCGTGATAGGGCTGGTAGATGCCCTCGATGCGCATGCGCGCGTCGTCGAGCGTCAGCCGCTCCTTGTAGATCGGCTTGTTCTCGGCCACCACGCGCGCCAGCGTGCCGAGCCCGGCGGCGACGCGCGGGCTGGTGGTGTTGAAGCGCTCCGACAGCGGCTCGACGAACATGGTGGGATCGAGCTCCCACGGCTCACGGTTCACGTCGAGATAGGCCCGGGGAAAATGCGCGCGGATCAGCGGCGCCCCCAGATGCGGGGCACGCTGGAACAGCTCGTCGACGAAAGCATCTTCGGACTGGCGGATCGACAGGTGGTCGAGCCGGGTCATTTGAAGAAAGCGTTCGGGGTAATCGCGGCCGGAATGCGCCGAATTGAACACCAGAGGTGCCATCACCCGGCGAGGCCGGATGGTTTCGAATGCTGGCCTGTCCCAATAGTCGGACTGCACCGGGTCTCCCTTCAGCGCCGAAGCGCTGTCTCACCCCCGCAGTTTGCCGCGCGTCAGGAGGAATGTCCATAAGTCCGACGGGGTCATGTTCACACTTGCCCTCGCATGGGTTCTCGATAGAGAAAACTTGCATTAAACATCACGCATTAAAGTGCCGCGGCAAACAGCCGTCGAAGGGCCGCCAAGAGGACATGATGAAGCGCATCCTGCTCGCCGAAGACGATAACGACATGCGCCAGTTCCTCACCCGCGCCCTCAAGACCGCCGGTTACGAGGTGGTCTCGTTCGACAACGGCAAATCGGCCTACGAGCGGCTGCGCGAAGAGCCGTTCTCGCTGTTGCTCAGCGACATCGTGATGCCCGAGATGGATGGGATCGAACTCGCGCGTCGCGCCACCGAGCTCGACCCCGATCTCAAGGTGATGTTCATCACCGGGTTCGCCGCCGTGGCGCTGAACCCCGACTCGGAGGCTCCCAAGGATGCCTCGGTGCTGTCCAAGCCGTTCCACCTCAAGGATCTGGTGCACGAGGTCGAACGCCTGCTGGCGGCGTGATCCCGGGGCGGCGGAGCTCTTGGCCGCAAGGCCCGTGGGCCGGGTGCGACGGGGTGTTCGACCGGCAGTTTTCCCAGCCTGGAATTGACCCTTGACCCGCAAGCGGGTTTTATGGTCTACCGCGCTCGCAACGACGGGCGCCGCCCGAAGTTGCGATGAAGTGATGGGTGTATAGCTCAGCGGGAGAGCACTACCTTGACATGGTAGGGGTCACAGGTTCAATCCCTGTTACACCCACCATCGCTTCGCTCGAGGACTCCCGAAGTCCTTGAACGGCCGATGAAATCGGCCCCGCAGTTTGGTGGCAGCAGGCTTGCCGCCCAACGGATGGGTGTGTAGCTCAGCGGGAGAGCATCGCCTTCACACGGCGGGGGTCACAGGTTCAATCCCTGTCACACCCACCATCCAGACAAAGCCCCTGGCGCCGAACGGCCGCCGGGGGTTTTGCTTTTCTGGCTCGGCTCGGCTCGGCTCGGCGACGGGCGTCGCAAGGGGGGCAGAGCTGTCGAAGCGCTGTGATCGTCGCCGGTGTTGCGGGTTGGCGGTCCCCGCACGCTCCCGCTTTCCCAAAAATTGTCCCCACTTCGCCGCAGAGTCTTTCGGGGGGCTGAAGGGGCATCCCTGATCGCTGGCCGAGTCTGACCGTCGCCAAGTACTTGTCAATGCACGTGATATGTCGGGCTGGCGCCCCTTCGACAGATGCGGGACGGCAACACCCGCCGCAAGAGTGCTGATCGTTGTCATTGGAAGGCTCGATTTCTGCCGCATTTCCTGTCAGGGTGACGCACACCTTGTGGAGGGTAATCATGAAGCGCATCACCATTGCACTGCTGACCACCGTGGTTGGCGCTGGTCTGATGTCCTCGGCCTACGCCGCGGATCTGATCATCAACGAACCGGCGCCGGTCGGCGTTGTCGACGTCAGCGGCAACTGGGACGGCCCGTATATCGGTGTTTTCGCCGGTTACGGTTGGGGTTCGGCCGAACAGTCGACGACCGATGCCATCTTCGATGGCGACGCCCTGGACCTCTCTGGGTGGATGCTCGGGGTTGCCGCTGGTGCCAACTTCACTGTCGGCACCGGGATTGTTGCCGGTATCGTCGGCGATATCGCGTGGAGCGATATCAGCGGCTACGACGCGGACTATTTCACCAGCGTCGACATCGACTGGACCGGGTCGCTACGTGGTAAGCTCGGTTTCGACGGTGGCGCGTTCCTTCCTTACCTGACGGCTGGTCTGGCCGTGGCCAATGCCACCATCGACTTTGATGGCGATTCCGACAGCAATACGCATATCGGCTGGACGGTCGGTGCGGGCGTTGAGTTTGCTGTGGCCGATAACGTATCCATCGACCTCCTGTACCGCTATAGCGACTACGGAACGCAGACATACGAGGTTGTTCCAGACTCTGACGTCACTCTTACTGCGCACACGGTTTCCGTCGGCCTGAACTGGCGCTTCTGAGCCGATCCAGTCGTACGAAGCTTTCCACCCCGCCCGGCGTGAGCCGTGGCGGGGTTTGCTTTTTCCGTCAAAATTCCTTGATTGTGCCTTGAAATCGCCACCCCGAAAACAGGTGTGGCGCGAATGGCACGACTCTCTTCCGGAGGGGGCTCGCGTGAACAGTTTGTTAGCACGTGAGGTCGCTTTTGCCTGCGACACGGGCTACGTGAAGGCCCTCTCTCTAGGAGTCGACTAAATGAATCGTTTTGCAATCGCTCTGCTGGCCGGCGTGGCTGGCGTCTCCGTGATGTCCTCGGCGTTCGCCGCTGACCTCATCATCTCCGAGCCCGCTCCGGCGGTCGGCGTGGTTTCGACCTCGGGCGGCAACTGGGACGGTCTGTTCCTTGGCGCCTTCGCCGGCTATGGCTGGGGCACGCTGACCGACGAGGATGGCTACTACGATGCTCCCGGCACCGAGTACGATCCCACCGGTTGGCAGGTCGGTGTTGCCGCTGGCGTGAACTTCACCGTCTCGGAAGCTATCGTTGCCGGTCTCGTGGCCGACATCGCCTGGTCGGATCTGGGCGGCGACTTCGTTGGTGGTGACCTCACCTCGAAGACCGACTGGCAGGGCAGCATCCGCGGCCGTCTCGGCTTCGATGGCGGTGCATTCCTCCCGTACATCACCGGCGGTCTCGCCTTCGCCAACAACACGCTCACCGACAACGCGACCCCGATCGATGACACCCAGACCCATATCGGCTGGACCCTCGGCGCCGGTGTCGAGTTCGCAGTGGCCGATAACGTGTCGCTGGACCTGCAGTACCGCTACTCGGATTTCGGAACCAAGACCTACGACCTGAACGTTCCGACCGACTACAGCCTGACCTCGCACGCGGTCACCGCCGGTATCAACTTCCGCTTCTGATTTCCGGTCTCGGCCTCCGGGCCGAACGGTCATCAAATCAAGCCCCGCCCGGTGCAAACCGCGGCGGGGTTTGACTTTGCAGATACTATCGTCATTTTTCGTAGCAACGCGGAACACTGGCTCAGTGCTGTCGCATGCGTGGTGCAATTCTGACCAGATGTGGCTCACTAACATATGTTAACGCCGTCGCCTCATGTGTGTCGTCGATGTGACACCTTGCGGCTAACCTGTGCGTTGCTGGCGCCCTCGGGTTTCCTTTCACCCAAACGTGCGTATCTTGAGAGCGTTGTTTTTATGGAGGCCATCCAATGAACCGTCTCACGATTTCCCTGCTCGCCGGCGTTGCTGCCCTGGGCTTCATCTCGTCCGTCCAGGCGGCCGACCTCATCATTTCCGAGCCGGCGCCCGTCGTCGGTGTCGTCGATACCAGTGGCAACTGGGACGGCGTCTACGTCGGCGCCTTCGCCGGCTATGGCTGGGGCACGGTCAACGATGACGAGGGCTACTTCAACGTCCCCGACACCGAATATGACCTGACCGGCTGGCAGCTCGGTGTCGCCGTCGGCGCCAACTTTACCGTGTCAGAGGCTATCGTTGCCGGTATCGTTGCCGACATCGCCTGGTCCGACATCAGCGGCGATGATGCCGTTGATGGCATCGCTTACGACGTGAACTGGCTCGGCAGCATCCGCGGCCGGCTCGGGTTCGACGGCGGCGCGTTCCTGCCTTACCTGACCGCTGGTGTGGCCTTCGCGGGGGCCACTGCCACCGACAACACGGTGGTTCCGGGTGTCGAGGACGATGCCACCCATATCGGCTGGACCGTCGGTGCGGGCGTCGAATTCGCGGTGGCCGACAACATTTCGGTCGACCTGCTGTATCGCTATAGCGACTACGGCTCGCAGACCTACACGCTCGATGGTGGTGACACCGACCTGGGCCTGACTGCGCACACCATCTCTGCCGGTGTGAACTTCAAGTTCTGATCTAGCGGCTATAGGGCCAAATGGTGACCCCGCCCGGCACTGCCGGTGGCGGGGTCATTTTTCGTCTGTCGGGGTGCGGCGCGGAAGTAGAGTTGCGCCGCACGCGCAGCCGATGTCGATTTGATCTCGAGCAGCGAGGCTACACTGCGGAGGCTACCGCTCATCCACAGCTGTTGCGCATTTGCCCTTGCAAGATAGGCAAAACCGTCCCACCTTGGCTGTCATGTTCAACCAGCAAGAAGGAGGTGGTCCAAGTGTCTCATCAGAAATCGTCGGTTTCGAAGGGTCTTGGAGTCTCCGTTAGCTCGGAGCAGCCTCTGGCCTGATCGAAGGCACCTCGCCCGATGGCTTTTGTCATCCGGCAATGACTGCTTCGAAAGCCACGAAATCGGAAAGGGTCGCCTCCGGGCGGCCCTTTCTTTTTGCCGTATCGCCAGGACCAATCTCATCAACGAAATCGGTGCAACTGGGTCGGCTAGGTTCGTGGCCGGCTCGGCTACGACGGCGGCGCATTCATGCCCTGTCTGACCGCCGGTCTGGCGTTCGGCCAGGGCCATGCCTTGCCTCCCACGTCACCAACCTGCATGTCGGCTGGACCATCGGTGCTGGTGTCGAGTTCGCCGTCAGCGACGCGCTGTCGCTCGATCTGCTGTATCGCTACACCGACCTGGCGCCGGAGGACTACGCCGCCCCCAATGTCGGCCTCGAAACCCATTCGGTTACTGCCGGCCTCAACTCGTCGTCCTGAGCCCGGTTGCCCGCATGACCTGCAAGGCCCCCCACTGGGTGGCCCTTGTGTTTGGTTCGCGGCGAAGGGCAGAAATGTGTCGCCGGCGCAACAGTGGTGAGATTTTGGCGAAATCGTGCTGAACCGCAGGCGCTTGTGATTTGTTTGGCAACACTCAATGCCCAATGGTGGCGTCATCGTACTGGAGGTTGATTATGACTAGGTTTGCATTGCTGCTGGCCGCAGGTGTTTCGGCCGTTGCGATTTCGTCGGCTGCTCACGCTGCCGATCTCATCATTGACGAGCCCGCCGTTGGCGTCGTTGACGTGACTGGCAACTGGGATGGCGCCTATATCGGGGTGTTCGGCGGCTACGGCGCCGGCAACTATTCCGAAGACGGCGGCTTCGAGACCGACGTTTCCGGCTGGCTTGCCGGCGTGGCGCTGGGTGCCAACTTCACCGTGTCCAGCGGTATCGTCGCCGGCATCGTGGGCGACATCGCCTGGTCGAACATCGGCTATGACGAGCCCTTCGGAACATCGCAGCTCGACTGGATCGGCTCGCTGCGCGGCCGGCTCGGCTTCGACGGTGGCGCCTTCCTGCCTTACCTGACCGCAGGTCTGGCAGTTGCCAACAACACCATCGACAACGACATTTCAGGCCTGTCCGACTCGAACGTGCATGTCGGTTGGACCGTCGGCGCCGGCGTCGAATTTGCGGCCACGGAGAACCTGTCGGTCGATCTGCAGTACCGCTATTCCGATTATGGCACGCAGACCTATGACGTTGGCTTCGGCAACTTCGATTCGACGATCACGACGCACCAGGTCACCGTCGGGCTCAACTGGTCGTTCTGAAGCTCCCTATCCTGTAATTCGAAAGGGCCGCCCTCGGGCGGCCCTTTCTGTTGGGCGATTGCCGCCGCAGAACCATTCGTTAACCAAGTCCTGACGGTTACCGCGGCGTAAAGGAATTGTTTGCAACTTGGATTCGATTCATGCGGGCACGTAATCCGTTCCCTTCGTGTACCTTGGAGGCACATCATGAACCGTTTCTCTCTCACTCTCTTGGCGGGCGTTGCCGTGCTGTCCATGGCTTCGGCGGCTTCGGCAGCCGACCTTCTGGTGCGGCAGCAGCCGTCGATGCCGGGCTTCGTCGATATGGGCAGCAGCGGTGGCTGGGATGGCGCCTATATCGGCGGCTTCGTCGGCTATGGCTGGGGCACCGCCTCGGATGACAACACTCCACTCGATCTCCTCTCGTCCAGCGAACTCGATCTCTCGGGCTGGACCGTCGGTGCAACCTTGGGTGCCAACTTCACCGTCGCGCCGGGCTTCATTTTGGGCGCGGCCGGCGATCTCGCCTGGAATGGCATCGGCGGCTTTGACGGCGGTGTTGTCCCGGGCGTTGATGTCGACATCAACTGGAACGGTGCACTGCGGGCTCGGGCCGGCTTCGATGGCGGCGCCTTCATGCCCTACCTGACCGCCGGTCTTGCCTTTGCCGGCGCCACTGCCAGCCAGGGCGGCACGGACAGCACGCAGATGCATTTCGGCTGGACCGCCGGCGCCGGCGTCGAAGTCGCGGCCACCGAGCAGATCTCGGTCGACCTGCAGTACCGCTACTCGGATTATGGCAAGGCCACCTACGACCTGAACGGCGGCTCGGAACTCGGCCTCACCACCCATGCGCTTACGGCCGGTGTGAACTTCAAGTTCTAAGCCGCCCTCATAAAAGTCTGCAAAAGGGCCGCCTCGCGCGGCCCTTTTTTCGTTGAGGTGTCGCAAGTGTGGCGGGCGGGTGACACCCCAACGGCTTTTCTGTGGGGCGGCCGGATTTCCTATCGCATCGGTCGGGATTTGCGACTATCCGACAACGCGACTTCTAGGAGACTCACATGAATCGCTTTGTAATTGCTCTGCTTTCCGGCGTTGCCGGTCTTGCTCTCGTGTCGGGCGCCCAGGCTGCTGACCTCATCATCGACGAGCCCGCAGCCGGCGTGGTCGAAGTTGCCGGCGGCAACTGGGATGGCCTCTATGTCGGCGCCTTCGTCGGCGGCCTCGGCGGCACCTTCACCGATGACTCGACCAGCGCCGAGTGGGATGTCAGCGGTTGGCTCGCCGGTGTGAACCTCGGCGCCAACTTCACCGTCGCCGACGGCATCGTGCTCGGCGTGGTGGGCGACGTTGCCTGGAGCAACGCCGAGAACCAGGATGGTGCCCCGCTCTCCATCGATTGGACCGGCTCGCTGCGCGGCCGTCTCGGCTTTGACGGCGGCTCGTTCCTGCCGTACCTGACCGCTGGTCTGGCCGTTGCCGGCGCCGAGATCGACGGCGTCAACGAGACCCATGTCGGCTGGACCGTCGGCGCTGGTGTCGAGTTCGCCGTGGCCGAGAACATCTCGGTCGACCTGCTGTACCGCTACTCCGACTACGGTAGCGTGGACTACGGTGTCGATGACGACTTCAGCCTGACCGCGCATGCCGTCACCGTCGGCCTGAACTTCAAGTTCTAAGCCGCGCTGATCGACTGAACGATGAACGGCCGTCCCCCGGGGCGGCCGTTCTTTTTTTGCATTCGGCGCACAACACGACTATGTAGCGGCCTTCCATACTTTCGAGCCCGTCGATGAACGCCCTGACCGCCACGGCGCCTGCCGCAAAACTGCTGCCCTACCAGTCGCGCCGGACCTTCGCGATCATCTCGCATCCGGACGCCGGCAAGACCACGCTCACCGAAAAGCTGCTCGCCTCGTCCGGCGCCATTCAGCAGGCCGGGCAGGTGCGCCACCGCGCCAACCAGCGCGCCACCCGCTCGGACTGGATGGAGATCGAGCGGCAGCGCGGCATCTCGATCACCTCGTCGGTGATGACCTTCGAGCATCTGGGGCTGACCTTTAACCTGCTCGACACGCCCGGCCACTCCGACTTCTCCGAAGATACCTATCGCACGCTGACGGCGGTCGACGCCGCGATCATGGTGATCGACGTCGCCAAGGGCATCGAGGCGCAGACGCTGAAGCTGTTCGAGGTCTGCCGGCTGCGCGACATCCCGATCATCACCTTCGCCAACAAGGTCGATCGCGAAGGCAAGGATCCGGTCGAGATCCTCGATGAGATCGCCTCCACCCTGGCGCTCGATGTGTCGCCGGTGGTCTGGCCGCTGGGCGGCGGGGTCGACTTCCGGGGCATCGTCGATCTCACCGCCGGTGTGGTGAAGCGGCCGAACGGCGAAGTGTGGAAGACCTTTGCCGATGTCGAGGAACTAAGCCGCGACAACGAATTCGCCGTGGATCCGGTGATCATGGCCAGCCTCGAGAATCTGGAACTGGCGCGCGCCGGCTTTCCGGCCTTCGACCACGAGATCTACCTCGCCGGCCATCTGACGCCGGTGATCTTCGGTTCGGCGCTGAAGTCGGTTTCGGTGCCGGAGATGCTGGCGGCGCTCGGTGCCTGGGCGCCAGAGCCCAGGCCGCAGCCGGCCGAGCCCAAGCCGATCGAGCCGGACGATCCCAAGGTGTCGGGCTTTGTGTTTAAGGTACAGGCCAACATGGACGCCAACCATCGCGACCGCATCGCCTTCGTGCGCCTGAGTTCGGGCACCTTCAAGCGCGGCATGCGGCTGAGGAATGTCCGCACCGGCAAGGACATGGCCGTATCGAACCCGATGTTCTTCTTCGGTCACGATCGCGAACTCGCCGAAGAAGCGGTGGCCGGGGATATCGTCGGCATCCCCAACCACGGGGCGCTCAGCGTCGGCGACACCCTTACCGAGGGCGCCAATATCAAGGTGACGGGCATCCCGAACTTTGCGCCGGAAATCATCCGTCGCGTCCGGCTGACCGACCCGATGAAGGCCAAGCAACTGGCCAAGGCGCTGAGCGATCTCGCCGAAGAGGGCGTGGCGCAGATCTTCCGCCGCATGGTGGGCGCCGACTACATCGTCGGCGTGGTCGGCCAACTGCAGCTCGAAGTGCTGCAGAGCCGGATCGATACCGAATATCACGTGCCGATCAGCTTCGAGGCGATCAATTTCGAGCTGGCGCGCTGGATCGTCTCGGACGACAAGAAGGAACTCGAGCGCTTCATCTCCGCCAACAAGCTGGAGATGGCCGAGGACAAATATGGCGACCCGGTCTACCTGGCGCAGTCGAGCTGGTGGCTGGGCCGCGCCGAGCGCGATTACCCCAAAGTGCAGTTCCTGACGACGAAGGAACGGCATTAGCTTCAAGATGCGTGCTGGCCCGACCGTCATTGCTCATCTGAGCGACCCGCATCTCGACGCGCGTCCGGTGACGTTGCACCGGCTGCGCCAGGTAATCGCCGCATTGGGTGAACTGCCGCGGCTCGATGCGGTGGTGATTACCGGCGACATTGCGGATGGAGGATTGGCGTCCGAGTATCAGGCGGTGATGGCCGAGATTGCCGGGTTGCCGCCGACCCTCGTTACCACAGGCAATCATTGCCTCAGGGCGGCTTTCGAGGCGCAGGTCGGCCCACGGAACAGCCAGCTCGAGGTGTCGGGGTTGCGCATTGTCGGGCTCGACACCGCCCGCGACGGTCGCGACGAGGGGCTGCTGGATGACGCTACGCTCGCCTATGCCAGGCAGGCGATCGGTTCCGCTCCCGGTGCCGTGCTGCTCGCCTTGCATCACCCCCCGGTCGATATCGGTCACCCGATCATCGATGCGACCAAGCTTTCAAATCCCGAGGCATTGGCCGGGCTGCTCGCGTCGTCGCCAGCGGTGATCGGCGTCCTCACCGGACATGTTCACACCCCGCACGTTACGCAGTTTGCCGGCGTACCGCTGATCGGTGCGCCGGGCATTGTCTCGACGTTGCGTATCAACGAGCAGGAACGTCTCTCCGCCGACGGAGCGGCGCCGCCGGGCTTCGCCGTCCACGTCATCGACCGGGGCAGGCTCGCGACGCGCTTTGTCGCGCTGGGTCCGCAGCCGGACAGCATCGGCTGACGGCCATCCGGCCAACCCTTTGCGCTGCCTTGCGATCTCCATGATCGCCTCCTATCCCCACCCGGCGAGCGGGGAGTGGCGGATGAAGAGCGACTGGGCAATTGTGGCGACGCCGGTGCGCGCCGTCTATGGCCGTTTCTTCCGAGAGTCCTGGCCTGCCCTGGTGGGTGTCGCGGTGATGGTGGTGGCGGCGGCTGTCGCTGAGGTCGCGACGCCATACTATTTCTCGCGACTCATCGACACGCTGAACGCTGACCTGGTCACGGGGCTGGGGCTGTCGTTTGTGCTTTACGCGGCCCTGATGGGCTTCGCGGGAGCGGTGTCGCGAATGACCAGCTACATCGCGTGGGGAATAGCCCAGAGCCTCAACTTTATCGTCGGCACCAGCTTCTTCGAACGCATCGTCAAAAAGCGCGTCACGTTCTTCATCGAGCACAATCCGGTGGCGATTCAGAAGGCACGCGCCGAAGGGGAAGAGGCGCTGTTCGTCTTCGTTCAATTGGGCATCATCGTGCTGCTGCCGGCGCTGCTCAGCATCGGATTTGGCGTGGCTGTGCTGGGGACGGTGATCCATCCGGAAGTTGTCCTGATCGTGCTGGCCTATGGTGTGGTGTTCATCGGCCTCACCTACGCCGCCAATCGATGGACTGCACCGTTTCTCGAGAAGGCGGTGGAGACCGACCAGAACAATGCGGCGTTCGTCGGCAATGCCATCAATGCCATGGAGACGCTGCGCTATTTCAACGGCGATCGCTGGATCGCCGAGAGCTTCTCGCGCAAGGCCGGGCAGGTGCGGACGGCATGGGGCCAATGGAGCGCCCGCCGCATGATCTATGCTGCCGGCGTCAGCCTGGCCTTGGCGGTGCAATTGGCTGTTACCTTCCTGATCCTGCTCCCGCGTTACGAGGCCGGCCAGCTGAGCGTCGGAGACATCGTGCTTATCAATACGCTGATGATGCAGCTCAACCGTCCGTTCGAAATGGTGGGTTCGGCGATCGACGACATTGTGCGCTCCTTCGCCAAGCTGGTGCCGTTCGGCCGGATGTGGGCGGAGCCGGAGGAAGATGAGGTGAGGGGCGGCTTGGCGATAGACGCCGGGCGCCTGGAGTTCAGTGGCGTCGGCGTCAGCTATGACAACGAACGGATTGCCGATGGAGTGAGCTTCGTCGCCGAACGCGGTCGGCTGACCTTCATCACCGGCCCGACCGGGGCAGGCAAGTCGACATTGTTCAAGCTGGCGCTGAAGGCGCTGGAGCCGGGCGAGGGAAGCATCCGGGTCGACGGCACCGATCTCGCAACCGTAGGCCGCGCCAGCTGGTATGCGGCGATCGGCGTGGTGCCGCAGGAGGTGATGCTACTCAACGACACGCTGGCGGCCAATATCGTGCTTGGGCGCGACCGCGATGCCGCAAAGCTCGAGCGGGCCACGCGCCTGGCGTCGATCCACAGGTTCATCACCGGCCTGCCGGAGGGTCTCGAAACCACAGTCGGCGAGCGCGGGCTGAAGCTCTCAGGCGGCGAGCGGCAGCGCATTGCCATCGCTCGAGCGCTCTACGACGAACCGGCGTTCCTGTTCCTCGACGAGGCGAGCTCGGCGCTGGACGAAGCGACCGAGGCGGCGATCATGGCCGAGCTGCGCACCCTCAGCGCCGGTACCACCATAATCGCCATCACCCATCGCAAGTCGGTAATCGCCGAGACCGACACCGTCGTCCGCCTAAAGGCGAGGAAGCCGAGAGGCGAAACCGCTTTGCAGGGCGCCGCAGGCCCGGCTATTTCAGGCACGTAAACAGGGAGTGGATTCATGGAACGACGCAAACTCGGCAAGACCGGTTACGAGGTCTCGGAGATCGGGCTCGGCACCTGGCAACTGGGCGAGAGCTTCGGGCCGGTGAGCGACGAGTCCGCGGCGGAGATCCTGAAGACGGCCCGCAGCGCCGAAGTGAACTTCTGGGACACTGCGGACGTCTATGGCGGCGGCCAGTCGGAGCGGCGGATCGGCGAGTTTCGCGACAAGCAGGGGGTGTTCGTCGCCACCAAGCTCGGTCGCAACGGCGAGATCTTTCCCAACAAGACCGGTTACACGAAGAAGAACATCAAGGAGAGCCTCGCGGGCTCCTTGAAGCGGCTGGGGGTCGAGACGCTCGACCTGGCGCAGCTCCACACCATCCCCACCGACGTGCTGCGCGATGGCGAAGTGTTCACCATCATGGACGACCTGCGCGATGCCGGGATGATGCGGCACTGGGGCGCCAGCGTCGAGAACGTCGAAGAGGCACTATTGGCGATGCAGTCGGACGGCTGCACGACGCTGCAGATCATCTTCAACCTGTTCCGGCAGGACTACATCACCGAGGTGTTCCCGACCGCCACCGAGCGCAATGTCGGCATCATCGTCCGCCTGCCGCTGGCCTCGGGCCTGCTGTCGGGCAAATGGACCAGGGACACCACCTTTGCCGCTACCGACCACCGCAACTTCAACGCCAATGGCGAGAAGTTCAATGTCGGCGAAACCTTTTCGGGGTTGCCGTTCGACAAGGGCGTCGGATTTGCCGAGCAGCTCAAGCAGATGGTGCCTTCGGGCATCCCGCTCAGCCAGTTCGCGCTGCGCTGGATCCTCGACCAGCCGGCGGTGTCGACGATCATCGCCGGGGTGACGCGACCGGAGCAATTGCGCGCCAATGTCGACGCAACCAGGCGCGAGCCGGTGGAGCCGGAATTGGCCGAAAAGCTGGCGGGCTGGTACCAGGAGAAGGTACGTCCGGAGATCCGGGGACGAATTTAGCGGGGGCAGGCGCCGAGACAGACGGCCCCCTCCCATCCTCCCCCATGAAGGGGGAGGTGCCCCGCTGGTTCCTCAGGCACGATTGCAGACAGAGCCTCGACTCTTCACCTCCCCCTTCATGGGGGAGGCCGGGAGGGGGCCGTCTCTATCAGTCAGGTACAACCTCCCCATCCGCCTAGTCCCCCTTCCATCCTTCGGCGCCGCTGCCTAAGTTATCTTCACCTCCCACCCATCTTGAGTACCCACATGTCCGAGCATCCCGCCTTCGAACTCGTCCGCGAGCAGCAGATCGGGGAGATCAGTTCGCTGGCGCGGCTCTACCGGCACAGAAAGACCGGGGCGGAGGTGCTGAGCCTCATCAATGACGACGAGAACAAGGTGTTCGGCGTGACGCTGAAGACCCCGCCCGAGGATTCGACGGGGGTGGCGCACATCCTCGAGCACTCGGTGCTGTGCGGCAGCCGCAAATATCCGGTCAAGAAGCCGTTCGTGGAGCTGTTGAAGGGATCGCTCCACACCTTCCTCAACGCCATGACCTTTTCCGACAAGACCGCCTATCCGGTGGCGTCGCAGAACCTCAAGGACTTCTACAACCTGGTCGATGTCTATCTCGACGCGGTGTATTTCCCGCTGATCAGCGAAGACACCTTCCGCCAGGAAGGCTGGCACTACGAGCTCGATTCCACCCAGGGGCCGATGGTCTACAAGGGCGTGGTGTTCAACGAGATGAAGGGCGCCTATTCCTCGGCGGCGGCAGTGCTGGGCAAGGTCAGCCAGCTGTCGCTCTATCCGGACACCACCTATGGGGTGAATTCGGGCGGCGATCCGAAGGCCATCCCCGATCTCACCTACGCGTACTTCAAGAATTTCCATTCCAAGTACTACCACCCGTCCAACTCGCGCGTGGTGTTCTACGGCGATGACGATCCGGCGCAGCGCCTCGTTATCCTCGAGGAGTATTTCAGCCAGTTCGAGCGCATCGACCCCAAGGCGGAAGTCGCCCTGCAGCCGCGCTGGAGCGCACCGCGTTCGCTGCACGAAACCTATGCCGCCAGCGCGGCCGAAGCCGGCAAGAAGACCGCCATGGTGTCGGTCAACTGGATGCTGGACGAAATCACCGACCCGGAACTGGCACTGTCGCTGAACGTGCTGGAGTCGGTGCTCGTCGGCACGCCCGCCGCGCCGCTGAGGAAGGCGCTGATCGATTCCGGGCTGGGCGAGGGGCTGACCGGCTCCGGCCTCGCCGACGGCATCCGCCAGCCTTACTTCACCTTCGGGCTCAAGGGCATTGCGGACGATGCCGGCGACAAGGTCGAGCAGCTTATCACTGCGACGCTTGAGCGGCTCAGCACCGAGGGGATCGATCCCAAGACCATCGAAGCGGCGATGAACAGCACCGAGTTCGCGCTGCGCGAGAACAATACCGGCTCGTTCCCGCGCGGCATCGCGCTGATGTTCCGTTCGATGGGCACCTGGCTCTATGGCGGCGATCCGCTCGAGCCCTTGAGTTTCGAGGCGCCGCTAAGCGCGCTCAAGGCCAAGCTCGCCGCCGGCGAGCGGGTGTTCGAGACGCTGATCAAGACCCACATTCTCGACAACAGGCATCGCTCTACCGTGCTGCTCACCGCCGACCCCGACAAGGCGGCAGCGGAAGCGGCCGAGGAGCGGGCGCGGCTCGATGCGGCACAGCAGGGGCTCGATGCCGCCGGCATCGCCGAGGTGGCCGAACAGACCCGCCGGCTCAAGCAGCTGCAGGACGAGGTCGATCCGCCCGAGGCGCTGGCGCGCATTCCGACGCTGACGCTCGAGGATCTGCCGCGCGCCAACAAGTCCATTCCGATCGCCCGCGAGGAGCTGGGTGGGGTGCCGCTGTTCACCCATGACCTGCCGACCAGCGGCGTGGTCTATCTCGACCTCGGCTTCGACATGAAGGCGCTGCCGGGCCGGCTGCTGTCCTACCTGCCGCTGTTCACCCGGGCGCTGACCCAGACCGGCACCGGCAGCGAGGATTTCGTCTCGCTGACCCAGCGGATCGGCCGCACCACCGGCGGCGTCGGCGCCAGCCGCTGGAACTCGACGCGCCGCGACGGAGCCGGCACCGCGGCCTGGATGTTCCTGCGCGGCAAGGCCACGCCGGATCATGTCGGCGACATGCTGTCGATCATGCGCGACGTGCTGACAGACGCGCGGCTCGACAACCGCGAGCGCATCCGCCAGATGGTGCTCGAGAGCAAGGCAGGCTTCGAGAGTTCACTCGCCGGCATGGGCAACGGGATCGTCTCGATGCGGGTGCGGGCCGGATTCACCGAGGCCGACTGGCTCAGCGAGAAGCTCGGCGGCGTCAGCCACTATTTCTTCCTCAAGGACCTCGCAGCCCAGATCGACGGCAACTGGCCGGCGGTGCAGGCGGCGCTCGAGGAAATCCGCACGCTCCTCGTCGGCCGCAACGGCATGATCGTCAACGTCACTGCCGACAGTTTTGCCATCGCGGCGCTGAAGCCGGAGCTGGCGGCGTTCATCGCCAGCCTGCCCGATGGCGCCGGTCCGTCGGCGGAAGGCTGGGGCTTCGAGCCGGGTCCGCAATCGGAGGGCCTGACCTTCCCGGGCCAGGTCAACTATGTGGCCAAGGGCGCCAACCTCAAGGCGCTCGGGTTCGAACCGACCGGCGGCACCGCCGTCGCCATCAAGCACCTCAACACCACCTATCTGTGGGACAAGGTGCGGGTGCAGGGCGGCGCCTATGGCGGCTCGTCGGGGCTCGATCCGTTCGCCGGCACCTTTGCCTTCACCTCGTATCGCGATCCCAACCTGGTCGACACCATCGATGTCTACGACAAGGCTTCGGGCTTCCTCAAAGCCGGGGTCGGCGAGCAGGATCTGGTGCGGTCGGTGATCGGCGTCATCGGCTCGGTCGATACCTACCGGCTGCCCGATGCCAAGGGCTTTACCTCGCTGGTCTGGGAACTCAGCGGCGACAGCGAGGAGGCGCGGCAGAAGCGTCGCGATGAAATCCTCGGGGCGTCGAACCGCGACTTCAAGGCACTGGCCGAAGCGCTCGACCAGGTGGCTCGTCAGGGCCAGGTGGTGGTGCTGGGCTCGGAGACCGCGATCAAGGCGGCCAATGACGAGCGCGGCAACTTCCTCAAGGTGACGAAAGTCCTGTAGCGGCGGCACGGGTGGCCTCAGAAGGCCACCCTCAGTCCTTGTACACGCCGCCGGTGTCGTCGGCGCCGAACATGTCGGTGCGGGCGACTGCGGCATAGTTGCCGTCGTCGGCCTGCAGGTGCAGGGCGGAGAGGATCTTGCCCAGCATGTTCTGCTCGGCCTTGCCGGTGTGCTGCTTGCTCAGCTCCACCAGATAGGCCGAAGTCGCATCGAGCCGGCTGGCCATCAGCCAGGCCAGGCGGAAAGTCATCGCCTGGTCCTGCTCGAGATACTTGCGTGCATCCATGATGACGCGGACCGTGGCGTTGCCGTCGGCCCGCACCGTCGCGCTGTTGCGCGTGCCCAGCACGACCGACATTTCACCCACGACGGAGTTCGGCGACGAAATGCTGGCAATGGCTACCCCGTCGCGCTCGACGACGAGCTGCCCGCTTTCAAGCACGAACAGGTCGCCGCCTTCGCGACCCTGTGTGATCAGTACTTCTCCCGGGACCAGCTTGCGCGTGGGTTGGGCTGCGGCCAGTTCGAGCAGGCTCTCCATTATCGGCTCCGCTGATTGATGCCGTGAGCCTATTCGGTCAAATGCAACCGGGATAGAGTTCCCTCGTTGATTTTCATGGCTCATTTCCGATGGGAGGAAGTACTTTAGTTCATGGCTTCGTCCTTCCTCGATCGCGACCTCTACGTTCGCCCTATCGACGCCTATATTGATCCGCCGGTGCCACGTGCCCGGGCGATCATCACCCATGGTCATGCCGATCACGCCCGCTCGGGGCACGGCGCGGTGTTGGCGACACCCGACACCATCGCCATCATGAAAGCGCGCTATGGCGAGGATTCGGCCCGGCAGTTCCAGCCGCTCGAGTTCGACACGCCGCTACAGGTCGACGACGTCACCATCACGCTGAAGCCGGCCGGCCATATTCTCGGTTCGGCGCAGGTGCTGATGGAGCACAAGGGGCACCGCATCGTCGTGACCGGCGACTATAAGCGGCTGCCGGATCGAACCTCGCAGCCGTTCGAGCTGGCCGAATGCGACCTGCTGGTTACCGAGGCGACGTTCGGCCTGCCGGTGTTCCAGCACCCCGACCCGCTCGACGAGATCGCCCGGTTGCTGCGCTCCGCGGCGGCCTTTCCCGATCGGGCGCATGTCATCGGCTGTTACGCCCTGGGCAAGGCGCAGCGGGTGATCGCACTGCTGCGCGATGCCGGCTATGACGCGCCGATCTATCTGCATGGCGCGATGATCCGGCTTTGCGAGCTTTACATCGCGCGCGGCATCCCGCTGGGCGAGCTGAAGCCGACGCTGGGCACCAGCAAGGCCGAGCTCGCCGGACAGATCGTCATCGCGCCGCCCTCCGCCATCAAAGACCGCTGGAGCCGGCGACTGCCTGATCCGGTGCTGGCCGTCGCCTCGGGGTGGATGAGCGTCAAGCAGCGGGCCCGGCAATCGGGAGTGGAGCTGCCGCTGGTGATCTCCGATCATGCCGACTGGAACGAGCTGCGCCAGACGATCGCCGAGACCAGGGCCGGCAAGGTGTGGGTGACGCATGGGCGCGAGGATGCGCTGGTCTACCATTGCCGGCAGCAGGGCCTCGAAGCCGAGCCGCTCAATATCCAGGCCTTCGAGGAGGGTGAAGAGGGCGAGCCCGAGGCGCAAGGGGAGCTTTCCGAGTGAGGCGCTTCGCCCAACTGATGGAGCTGCTGGCGCTCACCCCGTCGCGTAATCGCAAGCTCGAGGCGCTGACCCAGTATTTTCGCGAGACGCCGGATCCCGACCGTGGCTTTGCGCTCGCCATCCTCACCGGCGCGCTGACCTTCAAGAACGTCAAGCCGGCGATCCTGCGCGATGTCGTGCTGGCCGAGGTCGACCCCCATCTGTTCGCGCTTAGCTACGACTATGTCGGCGACCTGGGCGAAACCATCGCACTGATCTGGCCGCATCACGGGGGAACCGAACCGCTGCCGTCGCTCAGCGATCTGGTCGAATTGTTCAACATGACCAGCAAGTCCGAACTGCCGCGGCTGATCGGGTCGCTGCTGACGCGGGCGACGATCAACGAGCGCTGGGCGCTGGTGAAGTTCGCCACCGGCGCGCTGCGCATCGGGGTGAACGCGCGGCTGGCGAAGACGGCGCTCGCGGCGATGAGCGGCAAGGACCTGCAGGAGATCGAAGAGGTCTGGAACGGGCTGACAGTGCCCTATACCGATCTGTTCGAGTGGCTGAGCGGAAGGGCCGAGCGGCCCGACATCGACCACACCGCGCGCTTCCATCCGCTGATGCTTTCGAACCCGATCGACGAGGGCAAGGA
The DNA here is from genome assembly GCF_001402915.1 of Devosia sp. A16. Lineage (GTDB taxonomy): Bacteria > Pseudomonadota > Alphaproteobacteria > Rhizobiales > Devosiaceae > Devosia_A. Next base: position 1,308,702 of record NZ_CP012945.1, on the reverse strand, counting down.
TCTCGAAAAGCTCGACCCCGCCGATTTCGTCGCCGAGTGGAAATGGGATGGGATCCGGGTGCAACTGATCGCGTCGAAGGGCAGGGTGTCGCTGTTCTCGCGCACCGGCGACGATATTGCTGCCGCCTTCCCCGACGTGACCGAGAGCGTATTCGGCGACGCCGTGCTCGATGGCGAGCTGCTGGTCGGCGCGGGTTTCGAACCGCTGCCCTTCAACGACCTGCAGCAGCGGCTCAATCGCAAGGTGGCGACGGCAAAGCATCTCGCCGACTATCCCGGCTTCATCCGGGTCTACGACATGCTGTTCGACGGCAACGAGGATATCCGCACCTTGCCATGGAGCGAGCGCCGAAAGCATCTCGAGGCGTGGTTCGCAAGGAACCCGCAGACCCGGCTCGACCTTTCGCCGGTGCTGAGCTACCGCGACTGGGACGATCTGGCGGAGATCCGCCGCCGTGGCGCGGCGGAGCAGGGGCATGAAGGGGTAATGGTGAAGCTGAGGAGCGCGCCGTACCTGCCGGGGCGGCCCAAGGGCCTGTGGTACAAATGGAAGCGCGATCCGAACGTGGTCGACGCCATCCTGATGTATGCGCAGCGCGGCCACGGCAAGCGCTCGTCCTTCTACTCCGACTACACGTTCGGGGTGTGGAAGGGCAACGAGATCGTGCCGATCGGCAAGGCCTATTTCGGCTTCACCGACGAGGAGCTGAAACAGCTCGACAAATGGGTGCGCAACAACACCGTCGCCAGCTTTGGTCCAGTGCGTGAGGTGACCAAGGAACTGGTGTTCGAGGTGGCGTTCGACAGCGCGCAGCAGTCGAGCCGGCACAAATCCGGCATCGCGCTTCGCTTCCCCCGCATCAACCGGATAAGGTGGGACAAGCCGGCCAGCGAGGCGGCAACACTGGATGAGATGCAGGTCTTCCTGGCCGCCACCTGAGGTTCGACATGTCGCTCGCCGCCATCGAGAGAAAGATCATCGCGCTTGAGGGCGAAATGCTCGCTGCGGTTACGCGCGAGGATTTCGAGACAGCGGCGCGGCTGCGCGACGAGATCGCGGCGCTGAAGGGGGGCGCCGTGGTCCGCCAGCCGCCGCCGGGCGAAATGGGGCTCGGCACGCAGGTGCCGGTAGTCGAGCCGCCGAAGGGTTGGAAGCGGCCAAAGAAGCCGGACCTGATGACCAACGTGAAGCCGCGCAAGCGGTAGTTACTTCATCTCTCCCTTGGGAGAGAGGTCGGGCCGAAGGCCCGGGTGAGGAGGCCTTCCGCATGATCAGTGTTTGCGGCAAGGCCCCCTCACCTCTCCCTTGGGGAGAGGTCACTTTGCACTGTTGGGGCTTACCTTCTTCCCTTCTCCCCTCAGGGGAGAAGGTGGCGCGCATGCGCCGGATGAGGGGTGAAGCGTCAGCCGAGTGCACTCTGAGGCAGCTCACCCCTCACCCGAGCTTCGCTAAACTCGCTGGCGCTCGTAAGCTGCGCTTGCCCTCTCCCCTGAGGGGCGAGGGGGCGCTGTGGCACCGCCCGCGTCAGATCCCATGGACTAGGCCCCGACCCGTTCTCCAGCGAGCTTCCGGATCTCGCGCAATTCGCCGATCGTCGTTTCAAGATCCGCCTTCTGTCGTTCGAGCAGCTCCAGGCGCTCGTCCACCTTGGCCACCAGCAGCTTGGTCTGGGCGGTCTGCGATTGGGCGTCGTAGAGGCTCAGATAGTCCGAGATGTCGCGGAGCGAGAAGCCCAGGCGCTTGCCGCGCAGGATCAGGATCAGCCGGGCGCGGTCGCGTCGGCGGAACACGCGGGTGCCGCCGACGCGCTCGGGGTTGAGCAGACCCTTGGCCTCGTAGAAGCGGATGGCGCGGGTCGAGATGCCGAACTCCTGGCTGAGATCGGCGATGGCGAAGAGGTCGCGGTTTTCGGATTCAGGCCGGTTCATGCTTGTTCTTGCGCTTGGCGTATTCCTCGCGCAGCTCCTTCTTGCTCAGCTTGCCGATCAGGGTCTTGGGCAACTGGTCCTTGAATATGATTTCCTTGGGCATCTCGATCTTGTTGAGCGTTTCGGCAAGGAATTTCTTGAGTTCGGTTTCGGTGGCCTGCTGCTCGGGCTTCAGCTTGACGAACGCCACCGGCGCCTCGCCGCGATACTCGTCGGGCACGCCGATGACGTTGACTTCGTCCACCGCCGGATGGTGCAGCAGCGCCTCCTCGATGGTGCGCGGATAGACGTTGAAGCCTGAGCAGATGATCAGGTCCTTGATCCGGTCGACGAGGAATACGTAGCCATCGCGGTCGACATAGCCGACGTCGCCGGTGCGCAGCCAGCCGTCCATGAAGGCGTCTTTCGTCGCCTCGGGGTTGTTGTAATAGCCCAGCATCACCTGCGGGCCCTTTACCTGCAGCTCGCCGCGCTCGCCCAGCGGCACGACCTGGCCGGTCTCGATATCGACGAAGCGGATGTCGGTGCCGGGGATAGGCTGGCCGATCGACAGCGGCTTGGACGGCACCCGCAGGGCTGCGCAGCACACGACAGGCGAGGCCTCGGTGAGCCCGTAGCCTTCCGCCAGCAGGGCGCTCGAGACCTTGCTCCAGTTGTGGCGCACTTCATCGGAGAGCGGGGCGCCGCCCGAGACCGTGACCTCGACTGAGACCAGGTGCGGCTTGGCCTTGTCGCCGGCTTTCGACAGCGCCTGCACCAGTGTCGGCACCGCCGGCAGGATATTGGCGCCGGTGCGGCTCATCAGGTCGAGGAAGGCCTTGAGCTCGAAGCGCGGCAGCATCACCACCTGGCCGCCCGCGGCCAGCGGCACGTTGAGGCAGGCGGTCATCGAGAAGATGTGGAAGAACGGCAGCACTGCGACGGTGCGCGATGGCGCGTTGAACAGGCCCAGCGCCCAATGGTCGATCTGGCTCAGATTGGCCGCGATGTTGGCGTGGCTCAGCATGGCGCCCTTCGGCAGCCCGGTGGTGCCGCCGGTATACTGCTGCACCGCGACGTCCCTGGCGGCGTCGATCGTTACCGGCGTCGGGGTCAGCTTCTTGGCGATGAGCTTGTCGAAATGCACCACCTTGGCGGCAATCCGGCTCTGATCAGGTTTGCTCAGGTCCTTGGCCTTGGCGAGGCGGTAGAGGAGCTTCTTCACGGCCGGCAGCGCATTGGGGAAACGGCAGACGACAAGCTGCTTGACGTGACCGGCCTCGACCAGTTCCTCGGCCTTGTCGAACAGCAGCTTCAGGTCGAGCGTCAGCATCAGCTCGGCGCCGGAATTGCCCACGATGTGGCTCAGTTCGTTGACCGTGTAGAGCGGGTTGCAGTTGACCACGATGCCGCCGACCTTCAGCACGGCGTAGTAGGCAATGACGTAGAATGGTGTGTTGGGCAGCAGAAGCGCGACACGGGTGCCCTTGCTGACGCCCAGCTCGGCCTGCAACGCACCGGCAAAGGCGTTGATCAGTCGGGCCAGTTCGCCGAAGCGGGTCTTCTTGCCGAGGAAATCCAGCGCATCGGCATGGGGTGTGCGCGCACAGGTGGCGAGGACGGTCTCATGCACCGGAGTGGTGTCGATCGGCACATCCCAGGAAATGCCCGGGGGATAGTGCTCGGTCCACGGGCGTTCGGCGCCCGTCGCGGTATTGGCCATCTTTTCCTCCTCGGGCTTTTGGTGCCCGTTACGAGGAAATATCCCATCAATTGACGTTAGCGTCAAACGAACGACGTAGGTCCGCGAGCGCTCGGGATGACGGGGCCGCGGAAGATAGATTGCCGACACGGCATGCAGCTTAGGTCCATTAATTGACGTATACGTCAACCGTTGCTATTTTGTGGTGATGGCGCCTGCCCGGGCAGTACAATCGGCAACAAGAATCGAACCGGGTGCGTTGCTGAGCGGGGGCTCATCTCGCTTGTCGACGGTGCGCTGCGGCCTTTCTCGAGGAGAACGTGCATGGTCTGGGCGTTGCTGATCGGGTCGATTGTCGCCTTTGCGGTGCTGGCCATGCGCCGCGCGCCGCTCTGGCAATGGGCGGTGGCGGCACTGGTGATCGGCGCGCTTACACGTATCTCAACGGACAACGGTCTGTGGCTGATGACCGATGCGCTCGGCTGGGTTTTGGCCCTGCTGCCCGCAGCGATCCTCGGTCTCCTTGCCCTGGCTCCGGTGCGCAAGCTGGTGCTCACCGGCCCGGCTTACGGCATCGTCAAATCCATCCTGCCGCGGGTCAGCCGCACCGAGCAGGAGGCGCTCGATGCCGGCACCGTCGGCTGGGATGCCGAGCTGTTCTCGGGGCGGCCCGACTGGACGAAGCTGCTCGGCGTGCGCAAGCCTACCCTCAGCACCGAGGAGCAGGCCTTCCTCGACGGACCATGTGAAAAAGTCTGCGCCATGATCGACGACTGGGACACGCGCAACAACCGCGCCGACCTGCCGCCGGCGGTCTGGACCTATCTCAAGGAGCAGGGCTTTCTCGGCATGCTGATCGGCCGCGAGCATGGCGGACTCGGGTTCTCGGCCCAGGCGCAGAGCCAGGTGGTTTCGAAGATTGCCTCGCGTTCGATCGCTGCCGGCATCACCGTGATGGTGCCCAACTCGCTGGGGCCGGGCGAACTGCTCGAGAAATACGGCACCGAGGAGCAGAAGAAGAAGTATCTGACCCGCCTCGCCAAGGGGCAGGAAGTGCCGTGTTTCGCCCTGACCGGGCCGCATGCGGGCTCGGATGCGGCCGGCATGCGCGATGTCGGCGTCGTCTGCTACGACATGTATGAGGGCAAGAAAACCCTCGGCGTGAAGCTCAGCTGGGATAAGCGCTATATCACGCTGGCGCCGGTCGCGACGCTGCTTGGGCTGGCCTTCCACCTCCACGATCCCGAGCACCTGCTCGGCGACGTGGACAATATCGGCATCACGCTGGCGCTGGTGCCGGCCAAGCACAAGGGCGTCAAGATCGGCCGGCGGCATTATCCGGCGCGCTCGGCCTTCATGAACGGGCCCACGCAGGGCCGCAACGTCTTCATTCCCATGGACTTCCTGATCGGCGGCACGGCATATGCCGGGCAGGGCTGGCGCATGTTGATGGAATGCCTCGCCACCGGCCGCGCCATCTCGCTGCCCGCTATCGGCACCGTCTCGATCAAGCACGCGCTGCGCGTCACCTCGGCCTATGCCCGGATCCGCCGCCAGTTCGGCATTCCGGTGGGGCTGATGGAAGGGGTGGCCGAGCCGTTGAGCCGCATGGTGCGCTTTGCCTACACCTACGAGGCCTCGCGCGGCCTGACCGCCTCGATGGTCGACGAGGGGCAGCGGCCCTCGGTACTGTCGGCATTGCTGAAGTATCGCACGACCGAAGCGATGCGGCTCGCCTTCAACGACGCCATGGACATCCATGGCGGCCGTGCGGTGCAGGATGGCCCGACCAATTACCTGTTCTCGGGCTATATGACGACGCCGGTAGCGATCACCGTAGAAGGCGCCAACATCCTGACCCGCACGTTGATTACCTTCGCGCAGGGCGCGTTGCGGGCGCACCCCTATCTCTATGCCGAAATCTCGGCGGCACAGAACCAGGACAGGAAGGCGGGCATCGCCGCCTTCGACACCGCCTTTGCCGGCCATGTCAGCTTCATGCTGCGCAACATGGTGGGCAGTTTCCTCCATGCGGTGAGCTTCGGCGCCTTCGCCTCGACCCCGGTCGATCACGAGATGGCGCACTGGTACAAGCAGCTCAGCCGCTACAGCCAGAGCTTTGCGCTCTGTGGCGACTGGACGGTGGCTTTTCTCGGAGGCGACCTGAAGCGCAAGCAGCGGCTGTCCGGGCGCATGGCCGACATTCTCTCCGACCTCTACCTGCTCTCGGCCGTACTGAGGCGCTACGAGGATGACGGACGGCTCGCCGAAGATCGCCCGGTGGTCGAGGCCGTCGCCCGCGACCTCTGCCATTCACTGGAGCAGAGCTTTGCCGCAGTGTTCGCCAACTTCCCGAACTTTGCGCTCAGGAACCTGATGCGGGTTCTGGTGTTCCCCCTCGGTCGCCACGCCAAGCCGGCCTCGGACCGCGAGACCTACCGGCTGGCCCGCTCGGTGATGGCCCCCGGCGCTTTCCGCGACCGGCTCACCAAAGGAACCTATGTCTCGATGGACCCGAAAGATCCGACCGGCGTACTCGAGGATGCACTGCTCAAGGTGACCGGTGCCGCGGAGATCGAAACCAAGTTCGTGCGCGCCATCAAGAAGGGCGTGATCGAGCGTCGGCTCGATCGCGATGCCATTACCGACGCGGTAGAAGCCGGGGTGCTGACCGAAGCCGAGGCCGCGACGCTCAGGCTTGCCGACCAGGCCACCGACCGGGTGATCAGGGTCGACGATTTCGACTTCGACGAGCTCGGCTCCCGGCAGTTGCGGCGCGAGCCGGCAACCGTCGATGCCGCGGCCGAGTAACGCTCTGGAAAACGAGGAGCCGGAAATGGCCCAACCGCAGATGCCGTCAAGCCGCGCCTGGAGTTTCGATCTCGATTTCGAAGGGATCGGCTGGCTCACCATCGATGTGCCGGACGCGCCGGTGAACACGCTGAGCCGCGAGACGCTGTCGGAGCTGGTGGGCATCGTCACCGCGCTCGAGCAACTGGCGGCGTCGGGCGAACTCAAGGGCGTGGTGCTGCTGTCGGGCAAGGAGTCCGGTTTCATCGCCGGCGCCGACGTCAGCGAGTTCGACGAGATGTCGGATCCCGGCGTGCTCAAGGCGGCGCTCGACCGGGCCCATACGCTGTTCGACCGGATCGAGGCGCTGAAGGTGCCGATGGTCGCCGGTATCCATGGCTTCTGCCTCGGCGGCGGGCTGGAGCTGGCGCTCGCCTGCCAGTACCGGATCGCCGTCAACGACGACAAGACACGCATCGGCTTTCCCGAGGTCAATCTCGGCATCTTCCCGGGCTTCGGCGGCTCCGGCCGTTCGATCCGGCAGGCCGGCCCGGTCGACGCGATGCAGATCATGCTGACCGGCAAGCTCCTGCGCGCCGGCCAGGCACGCCGCATGGGGCTGGTCGACAAGCTGGTGCGGCACCGCGACACGCTGCGCTGGGAAGCGCGGAAGGCCGTGCTGCAGAACCGAAAGAGCAGCGAGGCGCCGCTCGCCAAGCGGGCCGCTGCTTTCGGTCCGGTCCGTGGCTACATCGCCAACAAGATGCGTGAGGAAGCGAAGAAGAAGGCCAATCCGGCACATTTCCCAGCGCCTTACGCGCTGATCGATCTGTTCGAGGAGCATGGCAACGACTGGCGGGCGATGATCGCGGGCGAAGCCGAGCGCTTCATTCCGCTGATGGACTCGGCCACCTCGAAGAACCTCCGTCGGGTGTTCTTCCTCTCCGAGAGCCTGAAGAAGCAGGGCGTGCGCGGCAAGGACAAGCCGGTATTCCGGCGCGTCCACGTGGTCGGCGCGGGCGTTATGGGCGGCGATATTGCTGCCTGGTGCGCGCTGCGCGGGATGGGCGTGACGCTGCAGGATCTCGACATGGAGCGCATCAAACCGGCGCTCGAGCGGGCAAAGAAACTGTTCAGCAAACGGCTCAAGTCGAAGACCGAGATCGACAACGCTGTGGCCCGGCTCGAGGCCGATGTCAGCGGCAAGGGGATTGCCCGAGCCGACGTGATCATCGAGGCAGTGGTCGAACGGCTCGAGATCAAGCATCAGGTGTTCATCGACGCCGAGCGCCGGGCCAGGCCCGATGCGATCCTCGCCACCAACACCTCGTCGATCGAACTGGAGCGCATTGCCGAGGGGCTGACCAACCCGAACCGGCTGATCGGGCTGCATTTCTTCAACCCGGTGGCGCAACTGCCGCTGGTCGAGGTCATTCGCTCGAGCTTCAATTCCGACGAGGATATCGCCCGCGGCGCCAGCTTCGCGCTCGCCATCGGCAAGTCGCCGGTCGCGGTGAAGTCGGCGCGCGGCTTCCTCGTCAACCGGGTGCTGATGCCCTACATGCTCGCCGCCGTGCAGCGGGTCGAGGGCGGCGCCAGCAAGGAGCAGATCGATGCAGCAGCGGTCGCCTTCGGCATGCCGATGGGGCCGATCGAGCTGATGGATACCGTCGGGCTCGACGTCGGCAAGTTCGTCGCCGAGGAGCTCGGCAGCCCGGTGTCGCCGGCCAGCGATTTCGCCCGGCTGATCGCCGAGAACAAGCTCGGCCGCAAGAGCGGGCAGGGGTTCTATACCTGGAGCAACGGCAAGGCGGTGAAAGGGGAGGTGCCGCCGCATCCCGACCTCGCCGGGCTTGGCCGCGAGCTGGTGCAGCCGCTGGTCGACGCCACCGAGATCGCCGTGGCCGAAGGCGTGGTCGCCTCGGCCGACCTCGCCGATATCGGCGTCATCTACGGGACCGGTTTCGCGCCGTTCCTCGGAGGGCCGATGCAGGCCCGCAAGGACGGGAGAGCCTGAGATGGCCGAGCTGCGCAAAGTCGCCATCGTGGGCTCGGCCCGCATTCCGTTCGCCCGCGCCTATACCGGCTACGCCGAAGAGGGCAACCTCTCGATGCTCGGCGCGGCGCTGGGTGGGCTGGTCGACAAGTACAACCTCAGGGGCGAGGCGATCGGCGAGGTTATGGCCGGCGCCGTCTTGAGCCATAGCCGCGATTTCAACCTGGCGCGCGAAGCGAGCCTTGATGCCGGCCTCTCGCCGCGCACCCCCGGCACCAATGTGCAGATCGCCTGCGGCACCTCGCTGCAGGCTGCGCTCAGCCTCGGCGCCAAGATCGCCATCGGCGAGATCGACAGCGGTATCGCCGCCGGCTCCGACACCGTGTCGGACAGCCCCGTGGTGTTCGGCGACAAGTTCCAGCGCCGGATGATCGAGCTCAGCCGCGCCCGTACCACGGGCGAAAAGTTCAGGGTGTTCAAGGGCTTCAACCTGGGTGAACTGAAGCCGATCGCCCCTTCGACGCAGGAGCCGCGCACCGGGCTGTCGATGGGCCAGCATTGCGAACTGATGGCCCGGCAGTGGGAGATTTCGCGCGAAGAGCAGGATGTGCTGGCGCTTAAGAGCCACCAGAACGCCGCCCGCGCCTACGACGAGGGCTTTCATGACGACCTGATCGTGCCGTTCGCCGGGGTGCTGAAGGACAATAATGTCCGCGCCGACACCAGCCTCGAGAAGATGGCAACGATGAAGCCGGCCTTCGACAAGAGCTCGGGCAAGGGGACGTTGACCGCCGCCAACTCCACCCCACTGACCGACGGCGCCGCCGCGGTGTTGCTGGCCAGCGAGGAGTGGGCGCGGGCCCGCGGCCTGCCGGTGCTTGCCTACCTGACGCTGGGTCAGGTGGCAGCCAATGATTTCGCGCATGGCGACGGGCTGCTGATGGCGCCGACCATCGCCGCGTCGGAAATGCTGCGCCGTTCCAACCTGAGCTTCGACGATATCGACCTGTTCGAGATCCACGAGGCGTTCGCCGCCCAGGTGCTGGCAACGCTCAAGGCGTGGCGCGACCCGGATTACAACCGGAACGTGCTTGGCCGCGAGACGCCGCTGGGCGAGATCGACCCGGAAAAGATCAACACCAAGGGCTCGAGCCTCGCCTATGGCCATCCCTTCGCGGCCACCGGCGCGCGCATCCTCGGCCTCACCGCCAAGCTGCTCGACACCACCCAAAAGCAGCGCGCGCTGATCTCGGTCTGCACCGCCGGCGGCATGGGCGTCACGGCGCTGGTCGAGCGCGCCGGCTGAGCTTCGCGAGGCTCGACAAGCGCCCGTGACGCAGGCGTTTCCACAGGGCCACGGCTCTTGACGCTTACGTCAATGTCCCGCTTGTCAGCGAAAACCTGATGCCATAGGGTCCGTACCCAATCGGGCGGTTCCGACCAGTCCGGCCAAAATGAGGCATGGCGTACTAATTTGCCGCGCCCGTCAGGAAATGTCTTTTCATGGAGATGGGACAACAATGAAAATAACACAGGTCCTCAAAGCGGTGACCACCGCCGGCGCGTTGGCGCTGATGATGTCGAGCGCGGCGTTGGCCGTTACGCTCAACCTGGGTAACGGCGGTGAGCCCGGCTCGCTCGACCCACACAAGGTTTCCGGCGACTGGGAGAACCGGATCGTTTCGGAGTATCTCGAAGGCCTCGTGACCGAGGACGCGCAGGCCAAGGCAGTCGCCGGCCAGGCGGAATCGTGGACCATCTCCGACGACGGCCTCGTCTACACCTTCAAGATCCGCGGCGATGCCATGTGGTCGGACAATGTGCCGGTGACGGCGCAGAACTGGGTTGACGCCTTCCAGCGCCTGTTCGACCCCAAGACCGCATCCGAGTACGCCTACCTGCAGTACCCGATCAAGAACTCGTCCAAGATCGCCGCGGGTGAAATCACCGACTTCAGCCAGCTCGGCGTCAAGGCCGTGGACGACAAGACCCTCGAGATCACGCTCGAAGCGGCGACCCCGTATTTCCTCGACGCGCTGGCGCACTACACCGCCTTCCCGATCCGCAAGGACCTCATCGAGAAGTTCGGCGACCAGTGGACGCAGCCCGAGAACATCGTCGGCAACGGCCCCTACAAGATCGTCGAGTGGGTGCCGGGCTCGTACCTGCGCGGCGTCAAGTCGGACACCTATTACGGCAAGGCCGACCTCAAGATCGACGAGATCCGCTGGGACAATACCGAGGACCTGACTGCGGCGCTCAACCGCTATCGCGCCGGCGAACTCGATATCCTCACCGACTTCCCCGCCGACCAGTACAAGTTCCTGCAGGACAACTACCCGGGTCAGGCCCATGTGGCGCCGTTCCTGGGCATCTACTACTACGTGCTGAACCAGTCCAAGCCGCCGCTGGACAACATCAACATCCGCAAGGCCCTGTCGATCTCGGTGCTGCGTGACGTCATCGGGCCGGACGTGCTTGGCACCGGCGAACTGCCTGCCTATGGCTGGGTCCCGCCGGGCACCGGCAATTATGAAGGCACCCCCTATGCGCCGGACTGGGCCGAGATGCCCTATGACCAGCGCGTCGAGGAAGCCAAGAAGCTGATGGCGGAAGCCGGCTACGGCCCGGACAAGCCGCTGAAGTTGCAGCTGCGCTACAACACCAACGAGAACCACCAGCGCATCGCCGTGGCCATCTCGGACATGTGGAAGCAGATCGGCGTCGAAGTCGAGCTGTTCAACGCCGAGACCGCCGTGCACTACGACGCGTTGCGCGCCGGTGACTTCAACGTCGGCCGCGCCGGCTGGCTGCTCGACTACGACGATGCCTCCAACACCCTCGACCTGTTGAAGACCGGCACCAAGGGCACCGACGGCACCATCAACTGGGGCAACAACTACGGCCGCTATTCCGATCCGAAGTTCGACGAGCTGATGACCGCGGCCTCGAGCGAGCTGGACCTGGTCAAGCGCGCCGGCCAGATGCACGAAGCCGAAAAGATCGCCATGGACGCCTTCGCGGCCATTCCGATCTACTGGTATGTGTCCAAGAACGTCGTGTCGCCCAAGATCACGGGCTTCGAAGACAATGCCAAGGACATTCATCGTGTCCGCTGGATGACTAAGTCGGAATAACCGGCTCCATGGGGTCGCCCGCGCGCCAGACGCCGGGCGACCTCCTTGCTTTCTAGCAAACTAGCATTTGCCGCCGGCTTACGGCGTTGCCCCGCGGGCTGGCGGGAAAGGTCACACACAAGATGCTCGGTTATGCGCTCAGGCGCGTGCTTACGGCTATTCCGATCGTGCTCATCACGATTACGGTCTGCTTCTTCATTCTGCGGCTGGCGCCCGGCGGTCCCTTCGACGGTGAACGCGCGCTGCCGCCGGATCAACTGCGCAACCTGCGCGCCTACTATCACCTCGACGAACCGCTGATCATGCAGTTCTTCGGCTACATCGCCGGCGTGTTCCGCGGCGATTTCGGCCCCTCGATGGTGATGAAGGATTTCAACGTCTCGCGCCTCATCGGGATCGGGCTGCCCTTCACCCTGATGCTGGGGTTCTCGGCCTTCGTCGTCGGCACGTTGGGCGGCATGATCGCCGGCGCGGTGGCGGCGGTGAACCAGAACAGATGGCCGGATTACCTGCTCGTCGCCATCGTTCTGGTCGGCATCATCATCCCGAACTTCCTGATGGCGAACCTGGTGCAGCTATTCTTCGGGGTGTACCTGAAATGGTTGCCGGTCGGCGGCTATCAGCCCGGCTCGCTGATCCACCTGGTGTTGCCGATCTTCATTCTGGCGCTGCCGCATGGCGGGCGCGTGGCGCGCCTGGTGCGTGGCTCGATGATCGAGGTGCTGGGTACCAATTACGTACGCACCGCCAAGTCCAAGGGGCTCGGCACCCGGCTGATCCTCGCCCGGCATGCGCTGAAGCCGGCGCTCCTGCCGGTGGTCTCCTATCTCGGGCCGGGGCTCTCCTATCTCCTCACCGGTTCGCTGGTGGTGGAGCAGGTGTTCTCGCTGCCCGGCATCGGCAAGTATTTCATTACCGCCGCACTGAACCGCGACTACGGCCTCGTGCTCGGCACCACCATTCTCTACGTTTTCATCATCCTGGCGCTGAATCTCCTGGTGGACATCCTCTACGCCTGGCTTGATCCCAAGGTGAGGTACCGCTGATGGCCGGGATCACTGGCAAGGACGCGGCGCTGACCGCCTATGCCGACGCGTTGGCGGCCGAGGCGCCCAAGGGCCGCTCGCTGACGCAGGACGCGCTGCGACGGCTGTTCAACAACAAGGCGGCGCTGGTCTCGATCTTCGTGCTCGTCGCCATCGTGCTGTTTGCACTGGTCGGGCCGTATTTCCTGCCCTGGAGCTACGACAAGATCGACTGGTCGTCGATCCGCAAGCCGCCGGACTGGGCCAAGGGCCACTATTTCGGCACCGACCAGAATGGCCGCGACATGCTGGCCCGCACCCTGCAGGGCACGCAGATGTCGCTGCTGGTGGCGGCGGTCGCCACCTTCGTGTCGGTGGTGATCGGCATCCTCTATGGCGCCATTGCCGGCTATTTCGGCGGCAAGATCGACGCTGTCATGATGCGTTTCGTCGATATCATGTACGCGCTGCCCTACATCCTGTTCGTGATCATCCTGGTGGTGATCTTCGGGCGTTCGCCGGTGCTGCTGTTCGTGGGCATCGGTTGCCTCGAATGGCTGACCATGGCGCGGATCGTGCGCGGGCAGACGCTCAGTATCAAGCAGCGCGAGTTCATCGAGGCGGCGAAGGCCGGTGGGGCAGGGCCCTTCACCATCATCTTCCGCCACATCGTGCCCAACCTCACCGGCCCGGTGGTGATCTATGCCACCCTCACCATTCCCGAGATCATCATCACCGAGAGCTTCCTTTCCTATCTCGGCCTCGGCGTGCAGGAACCGCAGACCTCGCTCGGCACGCTGATCTCGTTCGGCGCGCCAGTCGCCGAGGCGCTGCCGTGGATGCTGTTCACCCCCGCCGCCCTCCTCGTCACCATGCTGCTCTGCCTGTCCTATCTGGGCGACGGCCTGCGCGACGCACTTGACCCCAAGGACCGATAGGCAAGGACCGATAGATATGGCCGATGTGCTTGTCGTCGACGATCTCGACGTAACGTTCGCCCTCCACGATTCCGAAGTGAAGGCGGTTTCCGATCTCGATTTCACCCTCGCCGAGGGAGAAACGCTCGCGGTGGTGGGGGAAAGCGGCTCAGGCAAGAGCCAGGCCTTCCTCTCCATTATGGGGCTCCTGGCCAGGAATGGTAAGGCCTCGGGCCGCGCCATGCTGGGCGATGTGAACCTGATCGGCATGGCGCCGGACCGGCTCGACACGCATCGCGGCAAGGATATCGCGATGATCTTCCAGGATCCGATGACCTCGCTGAACCCGACGCTCAAGATCAAGACGCAGCTGGCGGAAGTGCTGGTGCGACACCAGGGCTACGACAAGGACAAGGCCAACCGCGCCGTCATCGAGATGCTGGAGCGCGTCGGCATCCCCGAACCGGTGAAGCGCGCCAATGCCTATCCGCACGAACTGTCGGGCGGCATGCGGCAACGCGTGATGATCGCCATGGCGCTGCTGTGCAAGCCCAAGGTGCTGATCGCGGACGAGCCGACCACGGCGCTCGACGTGACGGTGCAGGCGCAGATGCTCGACCTGTTCAAGAACCTCACCAATGATTTCGGCACCGCCCTGGTGCTGATCACCCATGACCTCGGGGTGGTCGCCGGCGTCGCCGACCGCATGATGGTGATGTATGGCGGCCGCTGCATCGAGAAGGGGCCGACCGACACGCTGTTCTACGATCCGCGCCACCCCTATACGCTGGGGTTGCTGCATTCGACACCGCATGTGGCCAAGCGCGCCAAGCGGCTCGATCCGATCCAGGGCCTGCCGCCCAGTCTCGAACACCTGCCTCGCGGCTGCGCCTTCCATCCCCGCTGCGCCTTCCGCTTCGAGCGCTGCTTCGAGGAACGGCCGCCGCTGCTGCCAGTCGAGGACGTGCGCGAAAAGGCCTGCTGGTACCAGGGCGAACTCAAATACGAGGAGGTCGCATGATGCTGGACCGCACCGAAGACCTGTTGAAGATCGAGAACCTCTCGAAGAACTTCTCCATCTCCGCCGGCCTGTTCGCCAAGCCGTTCCAGCTGCGTGCGCTGCAGGACATCAACTTCACCGTCAAACGCGGTGAGACGCTCGGGATCGTGGGCGAAAGCGGTTGTGGCAAGTCGACGCTCGGCCGCTGCATCCTGCAGCTGCTAGCACCGGACGAGGGCCGTGTGCTGTGGCTGGGGCAGGACATCACCAAGCTGCCGGCCGAAGAGATGCGCAAGAAGCGCCGCGACCTGCAGATCATCTTCCAGGATCCGCTGGCCTCGCTCAACCCGCGCATGACCGTGGGTGAGATCATCGCCGATCCGCTGCGCACCCTGATGCCGGAAGTCGACGCCAAGGGGCGGCGCGAGCGGGTGCTGCGGACGATGGAGGCGGTGGGGCTCTTGCCCGAGATGATCAACCGCTATCCGCACGAGTTCTCGGGCGGGCAGGCACAGCGCATCGGCATCGCCCGGGCGCTGATCAGCGAGCCCAAGCTGATCGTCTGCGACGAGCCGGTCTCGGCGCTCGACGTCTCGATCCAGGCGCAGATCCTCAACCTCCTCAGCGACCTCAAGGACGAGTTCGGGCTGACGCTGATCTTCATCTCGCACAACCTCAGCGTGGTGCGGCACGTCTCCGATCGGATCCTGGTGCTCTATCTCGGCCGCATCGTCGAACTCGCGGATGGCGACGATCTCTACGAAGACCCCAAGCATCCCTATACCCGGGCCCTGCTGACGGCGGTGCCGATCCCCGACCCCAAGCGGGCGCGACAACGCACGATCGAGGGGCTGGTGGGCGAAATCCCCTCGCCGATCAACCAGCCGTCAGGCTGCACGTTCCGGACGCGGTGCCGCTACGCCGAGGAGCGCTGTGCCAAGGTGAGACCGCCGCTCGAAGCGATTCCCGGCGGCCGCAACGTGGCCTGCATCCGCTGGCAGGAACTCGACCTGAAGCCCGGGGCCTGAGCAGGCGCGAGCTGGCAGCTATCGCTTCCCTTCCCTCGAGGGGGAGGGGAGCTAGCGGGCTCGCCGTTCCCCGCCCTTGTAGTCGCCGCGCTTGCGGCGACGGTCGGGACCGGCAAAGTTTCCGGCCTCGATGAACGGGCGCGGCGCCGTCATGATCGACACCAGGCGGCTTTCGATATGCTGAGTGGCGAAGGGCTTGCGCAGGAACTCGGTGACGCCGGCATCGCGCGCTGCCGCGATCTCGCCGGCATCTGGCGCAGCCGACATCATGATGACAGGGGTGTCACGGTTCAGACCTTCGGAGGCAGCGCGCAGCGCCCTGACCACAGCGACGCCGTTCATCGGCGTCAGCACGTCGTTCATCATGATGGCGCCGAAGCGATGCGACTGCAGCAATACCGTCGCGGCGTCGGAACTCTGGACCTCGTCGATGCGGCGCACCTTGAGGTGGCGCAGCATCTGGCCGATCAGTGCGCCCATGTGTGGTGACGGGTCGACCACGAGGATATCGAGCTTGGAAAAGCTGGGTTTCTGCATCGCAGCAGTGTCGCATCGGCGCCTTGCCGGCCGGTTAATCGGCCAAAGCGCGTCGCGATCTTCAGATCGCTCGATGCGCTTTGGCTTGTTGTTCTCACGCATGTCTCTGTCCCGGGAGCGGGACCCCTTCGGGGAGACGTGCCGTGGCCCAGGAAAAGCGGCGGAAGGGCGTTGACAGCACGGGTTTTTGCCCTTAATCACGGCCCCAATTCGAAGGGCGCGCGGCGCCTGTTTTTATTTCTGTTCCGAGGTTCGGCATGAAAGTCACCAATTCGCTCAAGGCTCTGATGGGTCGCCATCGCGCCAACAAGCTCGTGCGCCGCCGCGGCCGCGTGTACATCATCAACAAGGTGGACAAGCGCTACAAGGCCCGTCAGGGCTGAGCTGCTGCTCACGGCTGAGAGTTCGAAGGCCCGCGCAAGCGGGCCTTTTGCTGTTTGGTCGTCGCTCCCTTTGAAGGGCGTATCACTGGCCCAACCCACCAGCTGTCATCCCTGCGAAAGCAGGGACCCAACTCCCCGCCGGCACGGGCTGTGAAATGGGTCCCTGCTTTCGCAGGGATGACACCGAGGGGAGGAGAAGCCTGCGCCCAGGATCTTCTGGTCAGTCTGCGGCCCGTTACCCCGCAAAGCCGGCGATGATCCTCAGCCACGAGCGAATGCCCTTGTGGAAGCTCTTGAGGTCATACTTCTCGTTGGGCGAGTGGATGCGGTCGTCGTCGAGGGCGAAGCCGATCAGCAGGGTGTCGAGCCCCAGGGTTTTCTTGAACTCGCCGGCCACCGGGATCGAGCCGCCCGAGCCGATCAACGCTGCCTCGTTGCCCCACTCGTCCTTCAAGGCCGCGGCCGCCTTGGCGACGAACGGGCCATCGGTGGGCACCGACACCGCAGGCGCGCCGCCGTGTTCGTGGAATTCCGCCTTGGCGTCGGGCGGCAGCCGGTCGATCACGTGCTTGCGGAAGGCGGCGCGGATCTTTTTTGGATCCATGCCAGAGACGAGGCGGAACGAGATCTTGGCGCTGGCCTTGGCCGGGATCACCGTCTTGAAGCCGTCGCCGGTATAGCCGCCGTTGATGCCGTTGATCTCGCAGGTCGGGCGCGCGCGGGTCTGCTCGAGCACCGAGCGCCCCTGTTCGCCGGCCGGGGTGGTGAGCCCGGCACCCGCCATGAAGGCCGCCTCGTCGTAGGGCAGGCGCTTCCATAGCGCCGCGATGTCGGCGGGCAGTTCCTCGACATCGTCATAGAAACCTTCGACGGCGACGCTGCCGTCCGGGTTGCGCAGCGAGGCGATGATGTCGGCCAGCACCTGGATCGGGTTGCGCGCCGCGTTGCCGTACATGCCCGAATGCAGGTCATGGCTGGCGCAGGTGATCACCACCTCCTCGCCGACGAGGCCGCGCAGCGAGGTGACGATAGCGGGGGTGTTGCGGTTCCACAAATCGGTGTCGCAGACCAGCGCGATATCGGCATTGCCGAGTTCGGCCTTGTTGGCCTCGAGGAAGCCCGGCAGGCTCTTGCCGCCCGACTCTTCCTCGCCTTCGAAGAACAGCGTCACCTTGATTGGCAGCGCGCCGTTCACCGCCTTCCAGGCCCGACAGGCCTCGACGAAGGTCAGGAGCTGGCCCTTGTCGTCGGAGGTGCCGCGTCCGACGATGCGGGTCTCGCCGTCGTCGCCTTTCACCAGCGTGGCGGTGAACGGGTCGGTGGCCCAGAGGTTCAGCGGATCGACCGGCTGCACGTCATAGTGGGCGTAGAACAGCACATGCGGGCCGCTGGCGGCATGGTCATGCGCCACCACCATCGGATGGCCCGGCGTGGGGCGTACCGAAGCGTCGAAGCCGAGCGCCTTGAGGTCGGCCGCCAGCCAGCCCGCGGCCTTGTGGACCTCGGCGGTGAAGGCCGGATCGGTGGAGATCGACTTGATGGCCACCAGGGTCTTGAGCCGCGCGACGCTGTCGTCGAGATGGGCGTCGGCGTGGGCGAGGGCGGCGTCGAGAGCGGAGGACATCAGGTCAGGATTCCTTGTTCTGGTGTTTGGGGCAAGGCCCCCTCACCCGGGCGGAGCCTGCCCTCGGGGCGCGACGCGACCCGGGGGCCGACCTCTCCCCCAAGGGAGAGGTGACGTTGCGGCGAGATTTAGCTCCCGCTCACCTCTCCCTTGGGGGAGAGGTCGCCGCGCAGCGGCGGGTGAGGGGGCCTTCGTGCAGGTGGGTCGTTACGACGACCCAGCCCCGTCCTGGCGGACGAAGGCGATGCGCAGCATGTTGGTGGCGCCCGGTGTGCCAAGCGGAATGCCGGCGGTGATGGCGATGCGGTCGCCGGGACGGGCGAGGCCCTCCTGGTAGGCGATGACGCAGGCGCGATCGACCATGTCCTCGAGGTTCACCGCATCGGGCGATTCCACGCAGTGGATGCCCCAGACCACCGACAGGCGGCGGACCGTCCTGAGGTTCGGCGACAGCGCCAGAATGGGTTTGCTCGGCCGCTCGCGCGCCGCGCGGATGGCGGTCGAACCGGACGAGGTGTAGGTGACGATGGCCGCGAGGTCGAGCGTCTCGGCCACCTGGCGGGTCGCCGCGGAGATCGCGTCGGCGGCGGTCGCCTCGGGCTCGGCGGCCTGGGCGCGGATGATGCCGCGATAGTTCGGGTCGCCTTCGACCGCCACCGCCACCTTGTTCATCATCGCCACGGCTTCGACCGGGTACTGGCCGGAGGCGCTTTCGGCCGAGAGCATCACCGCATCGGCGCCTTCGAACACGGCGATCGACACGTCCGAGACTTCGGCGCGGGTCGGCACCGGCGAGGTGATCATCGACTCCAGCATCTGGGTGGCGACCACCACCGGCTTGCCGTAACGGCGCGCGATGCGGATCATGCGCTTCTGCAGGCCGGGGACTTGCTCGAGCGGCATTTCGACGCCGAGGTCGCCGCGCGCCACCATGAAGGCGTCGCAGAGCTTGATGATCTCTTCCAGCCGCTCGACGGCCTGGGGCTTTTCGATCTTGGCCATGACGCCGGCGCGGCCCTGGACGATCTTGCGGATATCGATGATGTCCTCGGGCCGCTGCACGAAGCTGACCGCGATCCAGTCGGCTTCCGCCTCGAGGCCCTTGAGCAGGTCGGCATGATCTTTTTCGGTCAGCGCGCCCATAGGCAAGAGCGTATCGGGCAGGCTGACGCCCTTCCTGTCGCTCAGCTTGCCGCCATAGATTACCTCGGTCTCGACCTGGCCGCCGCCGACCTTGGTGGCCTTGAGCTGCAGCTTGCCGTCATCGAGCAGCAGGCGATCGCCCACCGAGACGGATTCGAGGATTTCCGGGTGCGGCAGGTAGACCCGCTCGACGGTCCCGGGCGTTTCCGAGCTGTCGAGGGTGAACTTCGCACCGGCCACCAGTTGCACCGCGCCCTCGGCGAAGCGGCCGACGCGTAGCTTGGGGCCCTGCAGGTCGACCAGGATGCCGATGGGGTGGTGCAGCCGCGCTTCGACATTGCGGATATAGCCAACCGTCTGCTTCAGCAGCTCGTGGCTGGCATGGCTCATGTTGATGCGGAAGACGTCCGCACCAGCGCGCGCCAGCTTCTCGATCGTGGCTTCGTCGTTGGACGCGGGGCCCAGGGTCGCAACGATCTTTACGCGTCTCATGCGTCTCATTCGGAATCTGCACCTTCATCGGTAGGAGTGGCGTCGGCGGGCTGGTCGCCACCGTCGGTCGGCAGGTCGCCCTCGAGCGGCACGGCTTCGTCCGTCGGGCCGGCGTCGCTGCCGACGACTTCGCCATCGGTCAGCTGCAACGTCCAGTCGCTGCGGTTATTGGTATCGACTTCGAAGAAGCCGGTTCGTTCGTAGCCGCGCGCCAGGCAATCCTCAACACCGAAGATGGTGAAGGTCTCGTCGCGCGTGCACATGAAGACGCTGCCGTCCCAGGCGCCGCCGCTGATGTCGTCGGCGGCATAGACATAATAGTAGCGGCGCGCTTCGAGGTTGCCCCGATAGATGGTGACGCAGTTGTTGGGCTCGGCCACCCACCAGCCCTCGGACTGCCAGCCCTTCTCGGCGCGATAACCGAAGGCCACGGACACCTTGTTGGCGGTTTCGTTGCAGACGCGGAAGCTTCCCTCGCCGGTTTCGGCAGAAGCGGTGGCATCGGCCGGGGCCTGCGACTGCGCCTGGGCCGAGGCAGCGCTGAGCGGGGCGTCGGCACGCGGCAGAAAAATCCAGATGGTGACGGCTATGAACGCGGCGGCAAGCACACCAGCGATGGCCAGGATGTAGCGCAATGGACCGCCCGGGTTCGATGCCTGAAATCGTTTGCAGCGCGCGACGTGTTTGTGCGCAGCGCCCCGCCCGCTGTCAACCGGTAAACGCGGCTTTTGTCGGAATTACGAAACCGGAGGCAAGCGATGTGGATTGCTCGCCGAATAGGCTTGAACGGGCGTCGACGAACGGGTTGAACGGGGACCGAAACGAAAAGGAATTCGACTATGGCAACCGTCTCCCCCGATAGCGTCGCCCAGGACCAGATCAAGGCCTTCATCGAGCGCATCGAGCGCCTCGAGGAAGAAAAGGCGGCAATCGCCGGCGACATCAAGGAAGTCTATGCCGAGGCCAAGGGCAATGGCTTCGACACCAAGGTGCTGCGCAAGATCGTTTCAATCCGCAAGCAGGACCACAACGAGCGCATGGAGCAGGAAGCGCTGCTCGAACTCTATCTCACTGCGCTGGGCATGGCGGCCGCACCGAGCGAAGACGAGCTGGCCTGACGCGCCGGCAACAACGACGGGGCCGCCCGATGGGGCGGCCCTTTTCATTTCGCCGGTCTCAACTGGCGCGTTGCCGCTGCAGCCCACCGAAGGCTGCGATCGGCGCCGGACGGCCGAACAGGAAGCCCTGGGCCGTCTCACAGCCCTCGGCGGTGAGGAAAGCCAGCTCTTCCTGTCGCTCGACGCCTTCGGCGACCACCGGGGTGCCGAGATAGCGTCCGAGTTCGATAACGGCGTGGACGATCGCCGCCGATTGCCGGTTGTGGTCGAAGGTTCTGACGAAGGACTGGTCGAGCTTGATCCGCGTGAACGGGAACGCGCCGAGATGGGTCAGCGACGAGTGGCCGGTGCCGAAATCGTCGATGGCCACCCGCACGCCGAGCGCCCGCACCTGCCGGAGCGTCGTCACCGCGCGCGTCAGGTCGCGCACCAGCGCCGTCTCGGTCACCTCGATTTCGAGCCGCATCGGCGACAGCCCGGTCTCGACCAGAACCTGGTGGATCAGCCGGGAGAACGATGGATTGTGGATCTGCGCGGCCGAGACGTTGACCGAGATGCCGAGCGGCACCCGCCACGAGGCCGCCTCGCGGCAGGCCGTGCGCAATACCCATTCGCCGATCTCGAGGATCAGACCGTTCTCCTCGGCGATCGGGATGAAGGTGCCGGGGGAGATCTCGCCCCGCTCCGGATGGTGCCAGCGGATCAGGGCCTCGAGGCCGGTGACCGAACCTGAGGCGATCTCCACCTGCGGCTGGTAGACGAGGTGCAACTGCCCCGCTTCGGCGGCGCTTGCCAGATCGTGGGCGACCAGTCGCCGGTCCCGCAGCTCGTCGCTCATCGCCGCCTCGAACAAACGGTAGGCGCCGCGCCCATCCTGCTTGGCGCGGTAGAGCGCCATATCGGCGGCAGACATCAACTGCTCGGCGGTCTGAGCGTCCCCAGGGAAAGAGGCGACGCCGATCGAGGCCGAGATGGTGGTGTCTTCCTCGGGTGCGCCCATGTCATCGGCAAATGCCTGCAGCAAACGCTGCGCCACGCGGTTTGCAGCGTCGAGACTCTCGGTGGCATTGAGGACCACGGCGAACTCGTCGCCGCTCAGCCGCGCCGGGTAGCCGTTCTCGGCCACTTCGCGCTGCAGGATCAGCCCGACCCGGCGCAGCAGGGCGTCGCCCGCGGCATGGCCATAGAGGTCGTTCACCTGCTTGAAGCGGTCCAGATCGAGGCAGAGGACGCTGCAGCTGCGCCCATCGCTGCGGGCCTCTTCGATGGTCTGGTTCAGCTGGCGGCCGAAGCTGACGCGGTTGGGCAGCCCGGTCAGCGCGTCGTGGTGGGCAAGGAAACGGATGTGCTCCTCAGCCTGCTTGCGGGTCGAGACGTCGCGGATGGCGATCGCCTGCTGCCGCACTCCCTGAAACTCGATTTCGTGCGCCACGGCCTCCACCGGGATGTCGCCGCCGGTCACCCTGAGCCGCCCCTCGATGGTGGCATTGGGGGCGCGTGCCAGCGCCTCGCAGGCGGGGGCTTCGAGGAAATCGAGCAAGGGCCGGCCGCTGGCGTCGGCTTCGGAGCCCACGAGCTGCCTGAAACTGCGATTGGTGGCGGTGATCGTGCCTTGCCGGACGATGACGATGCCTTCCACCGCTGCATCGGCCAGTTCGCGCATCCTGGCGCTTTCGGCGCCGTGCCGTCGGTCCCTGAGGTCGAGCAGGGTGCCGCCCATGGCAAGACCGAGGATGAGAATGGAGGCGAGCGACAGCACCAGCCACAGCCAGGCGGGCGTACCCTCGGTGACGATCGCATAGCAGTTGGCGAAGCCGGCCGCTCCCATGGCGGTGAAATGCATGGCGCAGATCGCGAGGGTGAGGAGGATCGGGGCGCCCAGTCGTCCGCGCAGCGTCGCGGCGCGGGCCATCCAGAGGGCCGCGCCGCCCAGGGCCATGCCGATCAGGACCGACAGCGCAACCAGGTTGAAGTCCCATTCGATGGCGCCACCGACGATCACCGCCGCCATGCCGGTATAGTGCATGGCGGAAATACCGAGCCCCACCACCGCGCCGGCAAGGATCGAGTCGTCGACCGAGGTGCCGACAGTCGCGAACCATAGCCCGCCGCCGACGATGGCGATGGCCAACGACAGTGAAACCAGCGTCGTCGGCAGGTCGTAGCCGACCGCGACACCGGGGTGGAACGCGAGCATTGCGACAAAATGAGTCGACCAGATGCCGAATCCCACGGAGACCGCGGCGACGGCAAGCCACGCCATCTGCATCGCGCCGGTGGTTCGGCGCGCATGATGCAGCAGTGAAATTCCTGCAAAGGACGAAAGCGCGCATAGCAACGCCGCCACCGCCACCAGCGCCAGGTTGTGATTGAGGAGTAACGTGCTGATGACGGCCGGCAATCGACGCCCCGGGATACTGCGACAGGGCGGATAGTTGGCAGCGGCGATGAACAGACAAGTACCCGCTACTCAGGGCAGCCGGTGGCTTGTCGTGTGGGTAAATCAGTCGTCTGGCGCGCTGCTGGTAGAACTGCGTAGCCGCGGAATGCGAGCCGATGCCGATCAGCGGACGGGGCAAATAGCAACCCCGACGAGGTGCCTATGGAACGAGACAGCGACTCGGCAAGTTTGCACACGGGGCTCGCAGGAGCAGTTATGACGCAGCGCACGTTTGGGCCGGAGAAGCGCGACGGCAAATGGTACTTTTATGCCTATATCAACGGACAGCAGGCCGAGTGGGGCCCCTATTCGAGCGAGGAATTCGCCAAGGGGGCGAAGGACGCGATCGAGCGGCGGCTTGGCGAGGAGGCGGGCGAGGGGGCCGAGACTGAGGAGAGCAACCCTGCAGCTGGTGGTTGACCGACCCCCACCCCTGTCCCCTCCCCCTCTAGGGGACGCGTAGCGCCCCGGAACGGGGAGCGAGACCAAAATACTGGCGCTTGAGCGATCGTCTCCCTCCCCGTTCTTAGGGGAGGGATCAAGGGTGGGGGTCAGCCCGCGCCGACGCTGGTGCCTACGCCGCAGCCGGGGTCGGTTCGCCCAGTGACAGCATCAGCCGGTTGGCCCAGTTGAAGAACGCCGCGCTCTGGATCAGGTCGGCGATGGAGAGGTCGTCGAGCCCGGCCTGCCTGAGATCGGCGATCTCGTCGGCGCCGAAGGCGGACGGTGTCTCGGTCAGCGCGACCGAGGCGGCGACCAGGGTGTTCCAGCGGTCGCCGAGGTCAACCTCCACACCGCTATCGAGCAGCCGCTGCACATCCTCGCTGCGCTTGGAATAGGTCGAAGCAAAGCGGGCGTGCACCGAGGCACAGAAGATGCAGCCGTTGGAGCGTGAGGTCGCGGCAGCCGCGAGTTCGCGCTCGGCGCGCGGCAACCCGGCGTCGGGGTTGTAGAAGATGTCCTTGTCGGTGCGGGTACGGGCGCCAAGGATGTCGGGGTCGCGCGCCAGCAGCATGAAATAGGGCGACTTGGCGCGCGACGCTTCGGTCAGTCCTTCCCAGTGCCGGTCGGTCAGCTCGGACTCCTCGAGCGGCTTGAGCCAGGGGGCCCAGCCGATCTGCTCCTGGGTGAACACGGCGGGGCGGTCGGCGAGGTCGTAGGTGATGGCTTTCTCGGTCATTTCCTGGCCTCAGGCTGCAGCGACGGGACTGATCGGGGTGGAGGCGTGGGCGATGTTCTGTGCCTGCTGCGCCGCGGCGAGGGCGCGTAGCCCGATCACCACGCGGATCTGGAAGGCAAGGAACGCCACCAGCTGGCTCAGCGTCACGATATCGGTGGTCGACCAGCCGGCATCGAGCAGCTTCTGCAGCTTGTCCGGACTGGCGTCGCGCGGCCGGAAGACGAGGAAATGCGCATGGGCAAGGGCTGCCCCAAGCCTGCCGAGCACCTGGCGATTGGCCGGGTCAGGCTGGTACTCGAGGCCCGGCTGGTCTTCGACGCTGAGCGGACCGGTCGGATAGTGGCCATAGGGCCCTGTCGTCTCGCCGCGGCGGGCCTCTGCGCTGATGGCGCCGATGAGGCCGTTGCGGTCATGGTGCCCCAGCTGCTCACGGTAGAAGGCCGAAATGGCTTCGTCCTGATGCAGGGCGGCAACGAAGTAGGCGATGGCGAACCGCTCTTCGAGCAGCACCGTGCCGGCATCGACCGGTGCGAACAGCGCCTCATAACTCTTCTGCGCATTGTCGCGGGCCGTCGGTCGTCCATGGCGCACCGCATCCAGTGCGCTGCCGGGGATCACGCCCACCAGGTGGTCGATGACGTCCTTGCTGTCGTCGCTCATCTAACTGTCCTTTCGAGAGTATCAGCGAACCACGCTCAGGCGTGGCGAATGCGGCTTGTCGGCCTTGGCCCAGCCGAGGGAAGGCGCGACTTTTTCGGCGATCAGCTCGATCGAGCGCAGCACCAGTTCGTGCGGTGGATCGACCGAGTGCACCTGGAAGACGAGGTCGGTGACGCGCGACAGCGTGGTGTCGCGATGCAGGCTCTCCAGCACATCGTCGACGGTGCCGACATGGGTGTCGGTGGCAGCGATCAGATCGTCGAGATCGTCGCTTTCGAAGCGGTGACCGCCCTTGGCGAGACCGATGGCGGCCTTGCGCAAGCCAGCCGCAGCGTAGCGCCGCGCTTCTTCGCGGCTGTCGGCGACGAACAGCGTGCGCGAGGCGACGATGCGTGGCGCGATCTCGCGTGGCAGGTGCTCGAAATAGCCGTCGAGGATCGGGTGCTGCAGGTCGGGCAGGGTGGCCCTGGGTTTGTCGGCGGGACGCGGCTGGGTACGCGACAGCATCAGCCCGTCGCCGGCCTTGCCGGCCCGGATGCCGCCCGCGACCGAGAAGGTGGCCTGCCAGAAGCGTTCGAGCAGATGCGGCGCTGCGGGGTAGAGCTTGACGTCCCCGACGATCGGCGAGCCGGAGAGCGCCGTGCGGAAGGTTGCAAGGTGCCGCTCGTAGATGGCGTGCTTGTCCTTCACGTCGTAGCCGAAGGCGGTGAACGAGTCCGGGGTGCCGCCCGAGCCGGTGCCGAGTTCCAGCCGGCCGCCCGACAACAGGTCGAGCACCGCGGCGTCCTCGGCGGCGCGGATGGCGTTCTCCAGCGGCAGGGTGATGATGCCGGTGCCAAGCCGGATGCGCGAGGTGCGCGACGCGACGTAGGAGAGGAACACCAGCGGCGAAGGCAGGCCGCCCTCGTCGCGGTGGAAATGGTGCTGCGCCACCCAGGCGCTGTCGAAGCCATTGGCCTCGGCATGGACGATCTGGGTCGCGGCATTGTGATAGCGCTCGCCGGCGCTGGTGTCGTCGAGCAGCCGGGTGAAGAAGCCGAGGCGCTTGGGCAGTTGGGTATCAGACATGGGCGAGGCTCCGTTGGCCGGGAATGGCGTCGATCAGTTCGCGTGTGTAGGGGCTTTGCGGGTTGCGGAAGACTTCGGCGACCGGGCCGGCCTCCACCTGCCGGCCGTTCTGCAGCACCGACACGGTGTCGGAGATCTGTCGCACCACGGCGAGGTCGTGCGAGACGAAGAGGTAAGTGAGGCCGCGCTCGCGCTGCAGCTCGTCGAGAAGCTTCAGGATCTGCGCCTGCACCGTCACGTCGAGCGCCGACACCGCCTCGTCGAGCACCACCACCTCGGGATCGAGCACCAGGGCGCGGGCAATGGCAACACGTTGCCGCTGGCCGCCCGAGAGGGCGCGTGGCCGGCGCTGCCGCAAGGCTTCGGGCAGGCCCACCCGCTCGAGCAGGGCGTTGACCTTCTCGGCTCGTCCTGCCGCATCGAGCCGGCCGAAATTGCGCAGCGGCTCCTCGACGATCGAGAACACCGTCTGGCGCGGATCGAGCGAGGAGAACGGGTTCTGGTAGACCAGCTGGATCTTCTGGCGAAACAGGCGCAGCGCATCGCCCTTGAGGGACGCGATATCGGTGCCCGCGATGCTGATCCGCCCCGAGGTGGGCCGGCCGAAGCCGACGACGTCGCGCACCGTGGTGGTCTTGCCCGAGCCGGACTCCCCGACGATGGCGTGGGTGGTGCCCCGGCGCACGGCGAAGGAGATGTCGTCGACGGCGCGGAAGTTCTTCCTGCCATCCACCTGGAAGTCGTGGACGAGGTTCTCAACCAGGATGGCATCCTCACCCGGTGGGGGAGGGGACTTCGCAACTCTGGTGCCAGCCGACAGCGACGGAGCGTCGGCGAGCAGTTGCCGGGCATAGGCGCTTTGCGGCGCTGCCAGCAGTTGGCGGGCGGCGCCAGCTTCCTGGATGCGGCCACCCTGCAGCACGACGATGCGGTCGGCCCGGTCGGCGGCGACGCCGAGGTCGTGGGTGACCAGCAGCACCGCCGTGCCGGTGTCACGGCGCAGTTCGTCGATCAGGTCGAGGATGCGGCGCTGCACGGTGACGTCGAGCGCGCTGGTCGGCTCGTCGGCAATGATCAGCTGCGGCTTCAGCGCGATGGCGATGGCGATCAGCACGCGCTGCTTCATGCCGCCCGAGAGCTCGTGCGGATATTGCCGCGCCCTCAGGCCCGGGTCGGAGAGCCCGACGCGCGCCAGCAGTTCGACCACTCGGGTGGCGATGAGCTTGTTGTCGCGCTCGCCGTGGATGCGGAGGATTTCCCCGACCTGCGCGCCGACGGTCTTCACCGGGTTCAGCGAGCTGGTCGGATCCTGCGGGATCAGACTGATCTGGCGGCCGCGGATGGCGTCGAAGCGCTTGCCGGTCCAGCGCGAGATATCCTCGCCGTTGAGGCGGATGGCGCCATGTTCGATGCGGCCGTTGTCGGGCAGGAGCCCGATGACGGCCTGGGCAGTGGTGGTCTTGCCCGAGCCGGACTCGCCGACCAGCGCCACCACTTCACCCGGTTCGACCGCGAAGCTCACGTCGTGGGTCACGCGGGCGTAGCGGTCGGCGTCCTTGTAGGCGACCGAGAGGTTCTCGACCGAGAGGAGAGGCGTGCTCATCGTCCTGCTTTCCCCAGCGCCTGGCTGATGCGGTTGGCCGAGAGCACCACCAGCACGACGACGAGGCCCGGGGCGGTGGTCAGCCACCAGGCGGTCGAGATGTAGTTGCGTCCTTCTGCGATCAGCAGCCCCCATTCCGGCGTCGGCGGCGGCGCGCCATAGCCGAGGAAGCCCAGAGTGGAGATGGCGAGGATGGCGCCGCCGAATTGCAGGGCGGCGAGCGCCAGCACCGAGGCCAGCGAGTTCGGCAGCACATGCCGCCACAGCACCGACAGGAAGGTGCCGCCGCTGCCGAACGCCGCCTCGACATATTCGGAACGCCTGACCCGCACGACTTCGGAGCGCGACAGGCGGGCAAAGCCGGCGACCGAGGTGATGCCGACGGCGATGGCGGCATTCACCGTGCCGAAGCCCAGAAGAATGATGATCGAGAGCATCAGCAGCAGCCCTGGGATCGACAGCAGCACGTCGACGACGCGCATCACCCCCTCCTCGACCAGGCCTCCCACCGAGCCGGCGAACAGCCCGAGCGTGGTGCCGACGACGAGCCCGACCAGCACGGCGACGAAGGCGCCGGTCAGCGAGTGCACCGCGCCATAGACGATGCGTGCAAAGAGATCGCGGCCCAGCGCGTCGGTGCCGAGGATGTGGAGGAGGCTCGGGGCCTTGAGCTTTTCGGCGGGGACGCCCTGCACCGGATTGAAGCTGGTGAACAACGACGGCGCCAGCGCGAACAACACGACCAGCCCGATGATGCCCCAGGCCAGCACCAGGCTAGGCGAGACGCCACGTAGCCGCTGCAGCAGCGGGTTGCTCGAGGCACGGCGCGGCTTACTGACGAGGATGTCGGTGGATCCGATGCTGGTCATGCTGGGGCACCCTTGAGGCGGCGGAGGCGGGGATCGAAGACGGGGTAGAGCAGGTCGACGATGAGGTTCACGGCGACGAAGCAGAGCGCCGAGAAAACCACGATCGCCTGGATCACCGAGGTGTCCTGGAAGCGCACCGAGCGCTCGGTAAGCCCGCCGATGCCGTTGAGACCGAACACCGTCTCGGTGATCACGGCCCCCGCCAGCAGCTCGCCGAACAGGATGCCGGCAATGGTGAGTGTCGGCAGCAGGGCGTTCTTGACCACATGGCGCCACAGCACCCAGCTGGGCGAGGCGCCCTTGGCGCGGGCGACGGCAACGAAGGGCAGGGTCGAGACCTCGTCGATATTGCGGATCAGGATTTGCGCCAGCGGCGCCGAGATCGGGATCGCCAAGGTGATCACTGGCATGATCAGCCCCTCGATCTCGCCCGGGTTGATCACCGAAATCCACTTGAGCCGGAACGAGAAGATCTGGATCAACATGATGCCGAGCCAGAACACCGGCAGCGACACGAACAGCGACGGGATCGACTGGATCGCGGTCCTCAGCCAGGCAAAGGGAGCGAGCGTCGCGAGGAAGGCGAGGCCGAGCGCGATGATCACCGCCAGGGTGAAGCCGAGGCTCGCCAGCCGGGCGGTCGCCGGCAGGTTGGCGAGAAGCTCATGCGCCACCGGCACGCTGCCGACCACCGAGTAGCCGAAATTGCCGGTGAGGAAATTGCCCAGAGCCTGCAGGTATTGCTGCCAGAGCGGGCTGTCGACGCCGTAGGCGTCTCGCAGCGCGGCGATCTGCTCGGGGCCGAGGCCCAGTTCCGGGTTCTGGAACTTGATCAGGATCGCATCACCGGGCAGGGCCTGCAGCAACAGGAACGAGGCGGTGAAGGCGATCCAGAGGACAAGCAGCGCCTGCCCGACACGGCCAATGATGTAACGAGACATCGCGGTGCTCCAGAACAGGGGGGAGGTCCCGGGCGCCTGGCTCGGGACCAGAGCGGTCAGCGGGTCAGCCAGACGTTATAGAAGCTCGGCCGGCCCACCGCCTCAAAGCCCAGCCCGTGCACGTAGGGCGCGGTGGCGAAGGCCTGCGGCTCCTCGAAGAACGGGATGATGTAGGCCTGGTCGAGCACGTAGCCCTGGATCTCGCCGGCGATGGCGAGGCGCTTGGTGCGGTCGGTCTCCGAGGCGAGCCCCTCGAGCAGGCCGTTCAGCTTGTCGTCGACAAAGCTCTGGACCTTGTCGCTGGAGCCACCCTTCTGCAGCAGCCAGTCGCGGTTCTTGGGATAGAAGCCGGACTTGATCACATCGGGATCGGCGCGGCCGACCATCGCCACGGTCACCGGAGTCTTCAGCGGATCGAGCTGATCGAGGGTACGGCTGCCGGCGTCGCCGGCGAGCACATTGAGCTTCACCCCGACCTGCGCCCATTGCTGGGCCACCAGCTGCAGCACCGCTTCGTTCTGCGGCTGCGGCAGCGAGACGTAGACCGTGAGATCGAGCTTCTTGCCGTCTTTTTCGAGGATGCCGTCGGCGCCTGGCGTCCAGCCGGCCTCGGCGAACAGCGCCTTGGCCTTCTCCTGGTCGAACACCAGCTTGCTCGACTCATCGACATAGCCGGCGGCATGCTGCGAGATCACCGAGGTCGCAACCGGGTAGTTGGCCGAGAACAGCGTGTCGACGATTTCCTGCCGATTGGTGGCGAGGGACAGCGCCTGGCGCACCTTGAGGTCGGCGACCAGCGGGTTGTCGGGACGGAAGGCGATCGAGTTGTTCACACCACGGGTGTTGGGGGCGAAAATCTCGAAGCCGGCGTCGTTCACCTGAGGCTCGTCATAGGCCTGGATCTGCCGGATGATGTCGGCCTGGCCGGAGAGCAGGCCGCCGATGCGGACGCTGTCTTCCGGGGTGACGAGATACTTTATGCCGTCGAGATAGGCGCGACCCTGGTGCTCGAACTTTGCCGGTCCCCAGTTGTAGTCTTCGCGCACCTTGAGGTTGAGTTCCTTGCCGAGCGTTTCGCTTTCGACCACGAACGGACCGGACCCGACGATCTTGGTGGCATCACCGAGCGCGTCATAGGGAAGCGCCAGCGTCGCCGGCGAGACGATGCCGGATCCGATCACCGAGGTCCCCTGCAGGAAGCCGGGCGAGGGGTGCTTGAAGTGGAACTTCACCGTCAGATCGTCGACCACTTCGGCGTGGTCGTAGTTGTTGATCACTTCCGACACCGGATACTTGAGCTCCTTGTTGCCCAGCCCGAAGGTGTCGTAGTTGGCCGCGACTGCCTTGGCGTCGAGCGGCGTACCGTCCGAGAAGGTGATGCCGGGCTTGAGCTTGAAGGTGTACTCGGTGGCGGTGTCGTTCACTTCCCAGGATTCGGCCAGCCACGGCTCGATCTCGAGCGTTTGCGGGTTCTGGTAGGTCAGCTTGTCGGTGATCTGGTTGAGCACGCCGCCGTTCGGATAAAAGCCGCCGGCCGGCGGGTAGAGGTTCGTGTGGGCCTGCTGCTCGAGGTAGATCAGCGTGCCACCCTGCACCGGTTTGTCCTGGGCAAAGCTGGGGCTGATAATGGTGCCGGCGAGCAGCAGCGCGGCGAGCGCTCCGAGCGTGCGGCGTCTGATTGGCGTCACGGTGCGATCCTTTCGGGTGCGAAATCTGGCGTTCCGAGGCGAGCCCGGAAGGTGCGCAGATCGTAGTCCTATCGGCCGTTCACTCAATAATCCCTATGGGAATGATAGACTAAATAGACGAAAGCCGGTGAGATTTGAATCACACGGTTTCAGTGGAGCGGAGAAAAAGGACTGCTAGCGCTGGGCGCGGGCTGACCCCCACCCTTGATCCCTCCCCCTAAACAAGGGGAGGGAGACGACCACCTCAATGCCAGCGTTTTGGTCTCCCTCCCCATGTCTAGGGGGAGGGGACAGGGGTGGGGGTGAGCAAGCGCCGTGGCTGCGGTTAGAATCTCCAGCCCGCTACTCGGCCGCGGCCCGATCGCCATAGTCGGGCGCATCCGGGCTGCCCGGGGCGGTTTCGGCGCCAAGGTCGGGGAAGGCGACGATGCGCTGGTTGCGCAGGTCCATGCGCACCACCAGCAGGCCGCGTTCCTCGAAATAGGTCAGCAGGCGCCGGGCCCGGCCGGTGGAATGGGTGCCGTAGGCGCGCGCCAGCGTCGCATCCGAAGGGCAGGGCAGGGCCTCGACCGCAGCACGGGCCAGCACGAGGAACACACCCTGCACGTCGTCGGCCAGCTGGTTCGAGAGCGCCAGCGCCGTCTGCCAGGTCTCGGACTGCGCCGTCTCCTCGGCCACGCCGGCGCGCACCACGGCGAGCTTGCGGCGGAACGCCGGCAGCGCCAGCGATTCGCCCGGCACGCGCCGGATGCGGCAGCGGACGAGGAAATCCTGGTAGAGCACCGCGACCGAGCGATATGCCGCATCGCGATCCTCGAGCAGCTCGCGGACCACATCGTCGATGGCGCGGTCGCGCTCCTCTACGTCGACGACCGGCTCATCGGCCCGCGCTTGCTGGGGCACCTGCGTGCGCACCAGCTGGGCGAGCAGGTCGTTGGTGGAGGGAGGTGGTGGCGGTGGGGTGCGGCGCACAGGGCGCACCGCCTCGGGCACCGGCGCGAAGATCAGGTCCTTGGCGTCGACCGGGGCATCCGGCAACGGCATCAGCTTGGGGCTCGAAGAGCGGGCCGAGGTTTCCACCGGGCCGATCACCATGGGCAGCGGACGCCGCGACATGGCCGGCCCGAGCGCGACGAAATGGCCGCGGTTGAGGTCGCGGAACATTTCGGCCTGCCGCCGCTCCATGCCGAGCAGGTCGGCGGCGCGGGCCATGTCGATATCGAGGAAGGTGCGGCCCATCAGGAAGTTCGACGCCTCGGCGGCGACGTTCTTGGCGAGCTTGGCGAGGCGCTGGGTGGCGATCACCCCGGCAAGTCCACGCTTGCGGCCGCGGCACATCAGGTTGGTCATGGCGCCGAGCGACAGCTTTCGCGCCTCATCGGAGACTTCCCCGGCAATCGCCGGGGCGAAGAGCTGGGCTTCGTCGACCACTACCAGCATCGGATACCAGTAGTCGCGATCGGCATCGAACAGGCCGCCGAGGAAGGCGGCAGCGCAGCGCATCTGCTGTTCGACATCGAGTCCCTCGAGGCTCAGCACCACCGAGACGCGGTGCTGGCGCACGCGGGCGGCGATGGTGGTAAGTTCGCTCTCCGAACGCGAGGCATCGACGACGAGGTGCCCGTACTTGTCGGCCAACGTGACGAAATCACCCTCGGGGTCGACGATGCATTGCTGCACCCAGGGGGCGCTCTGTTCGAGCAGGCGACGGAGCAGGTGGGATTTGCCGGAGCCGGAATTGCCTTGCACCAGGAGGCGCGTGGCCAGCAGTTCCTCGAGATCGAGCTTCGCCTCGGCGCCACCCTGCGCCACACCCATGTCGATCGCGACCTGCATGAGATGTGGTTAGCTGATTCTTGGGGGTGTGTTGGTGCGCAACGCAGCTTAATCACCGGGTGTCATCCCTGTGCTGGTCGCCCATCTCATGCGGCGGAGGCAGCTCGGCCCCTTCTCCCCTCAGGGGAGAAGGTGGCGCGAAGCGCCGGTTGAGGGGTGAAGCGTCTCAATACACGCTCGCCGAGAAGCTGAACCCCTCACCCTAGTTTCGCTACGGACCGAAGGTCCTAGCTTCACTACCCTCTCCCCTCAGGGGAGAGGAGACGGCTGCCTCAGGCTTTGGCGGAGGACTAAGCCTTGGTCGTCCGCTGCGCCGCCGCGCTTTCGATCCCCAGCGTCGTCAGTGCCGTCGCCACAATCCCGGCACGGTCGAGCCCCGCCGCGGCGTACATGTCGTTGACGCCGGCCTGTTCGGTGAACAGGTCGGGGATCATCAGCGGGCGGAATTTCAGTTTGCCGTCGAGCAGGCCGTGGCTGGCGAGGAACGTCGCGACGTGGCTGCCGAAACCGCCGATGCCGCCTTCCTCGATGGTGATCAGCACTTCGTGCTCCTTGGCCAGCCGGGCGAGCAGTGACTCGTCCAGGGGCTTCAGGAACCGCATGTCGGCGATGGTCGGGTTGAGGCCGTAGGCCATCAGCTTTTCGCCGGCGGCGATGACTTCGCCCAACCGGGTGCCGAAACTGACCAGCGCCACGGACTTGCCTTCACGCAGGATCCGGCCCTTGCCGATCTCCAGCACGCTGCCGCGCGGCGGCAGTTCGACGCCGAGCCCGTCGCCGCGGGGATAGCGGAAGGCGATCGGGCCCTCGTCATAGGCGGCGGCGGTCGCCACCATGTGGCGCAACTCGGCTTCGTCACCGGCGGCCATCACCACAATGCCGGGGATGGCGCCGAGATAGGCGGCATCGTAGTTGCCGGCATGGGTCGGGCCGTCGGCACCGACATAGCCGGCCCGATCGATGGCGAAGCGGACCGGCAGGCCCTGTACCGCCACGTCGTGGATCACCTGATCGTAGGCGCGCTGCAGGAAGGTCGAGTAGATGGCGCAGAACGGTTTCAGCCCTTCGGTCGCCATGCCGGCGGCGAAGGTCACGGCGTGCTGCTCGGCAATGCCGACATCGAACGTGCGGGTCGGGAACAGCTCGGCGAATTTGTCGAGGCCGGTGCCGTTGGGCATGGCGGCGGTGACGGCGACGACGCGGTCGTCGGCCTTGGCTTCCTCGATCAGGCTCTGGGCGAACACCGAGGTATAGGACGGGGCATTCGACTGCGGCTTGGCCTGTGCGCCGGTAATGACGTTGAACTTGTTGACGCCATGGTATTTGTCGGCGGAGTTCTCGGCGGGGCCGTAGCCCTTGCCCTTCTTGGTCACCACGTGGAGGAGGATCGGGCCCGACTCCGCGTCGCGCACGTTCTGCAGCACGTCGAGCAGGTCGTTGAGGTTATGGCCGTCGATCGGGCCGACATAGAAGAAGCCCAGTTCCTCGAACAGCGTGCCGCCGGTGAAGAACGAGCGGGCGAACTCTTCGGTCTTGCGCGCCGTTTCGTGGATCAGCTTGGGCATCTTCTCGGTGATCGACTTGGCGGTGTCGCGGAAGCCGCGATAGACCGGACCGGAGACGAGCTTGGCCAGATAGGACCGCATGGCGCCGGTGGGCGGCGCGATCGACATGTCGTTGTCGTTGAGGATGACGATCAGCCGGGCATCCATGGCACCGGCATTGTTCATCGCCTCATAGGCCATGCCGGCCGACATGGCGCCATCGCCGATCACCGCAATGACGTTGCGCTTCTCGCCCTTCAGCTCGGAGGCCACGGCCATGCCGAGGCCGGCGGAAATCGAGGTGGACGAGTGCCCGGCGCCGAACGGGTCGTACGCGCTCTCGGCGCGGCGAGTGAAGCCGCTGAGCCCGTCCTTCTGGCGCAGCGTGCGGATGCGGTCGCGGCGGCCGGTCAGCACCTTGTGCGGATAGGCCTGATGGCCCACGTCCCAGATCAACCGGTCGTCGGGGGTGTCGAAGGTGGCATGGATGGCGACGGTCAGCTCGACCACGCCCAGCCCGGCGCCCAGGTGTCCGCCGGTCACCGAGACGGCGTCGATCACTTCGGAGCGCAATTCGTCGGCGACTTGACGCAGCTCATCGCGTGACAGGGACTTGAGGTCGGCTGGCGTCGATACACGATCGAGCAGCGGTGTCTGCGACTTGTCCAAAATACCGATCCTTCGCCGGTACGGGCCGGTCTCTAACTCAGAGACTTAGAGGCTCAGGTTCGGCAATGCAACGGCCGCGGGGCGCGGCGCTTTAGCGTTGTGCGACGAGCTGCAGGCCGTCGGTCACGAAACGGTCATAGGCCGGAATTGCGGCATTGTCGGGAAGGAAGGCGAGGCGGCCGGTGAGGGGCCCGAGCTCGGTGCCTTTTTCGAGGTAACCCTCGGCTTCAGTCATCTCGGCCCAGAAGGCAGTGCTCATCGGCACAGGCTGCACCAGCGTGTCGTTGACGTGGTCGATCTCGGGCGCCACCAGATCCATCGGCCTGAGCTCGATCGACTGGTTGGGCTGACGGCTCAGCGCCAGGTCGGCCAGCGCCTGCTGCATCGGCTCGGAGGCGGTGTTGGTCAGCGAATTGAAGGTCATGTCGAACATGCCCTTGAGCGTCGAGAAGGTCTCGGGGCCGCCGAGCGAGGCGGTCTGCACGTTGCCGTTGCCGAGCAACTGCTGCCTCGTCGGCAGCTCGCGGCCCGGCACGTTCGGCACTACGGCGTTCTCGCGTTCGATGATCATCTTGAGCGCCTGTTCGGCGCCCGGATCGGGGCTGGTCGCGACATAGGCGGTGACCATGTCGTCGGCCTTGGGCGACATCAGCACGCGCGGCTGCGGCAACGGCTGGTCGATGGCGGCGAGCGCCGCGACGGCGGTCTGGCCGCTCTCGCCGCCGAGTGGCGAACGGGTGGCGAGCTGGATGCGGGCCGATTTGGTCGCCGGAATCGGCGCGCCGGCGGCCTCGAAAGCCTCGGTGTCGAGGGCTGGCGGCAGGGCGGCGACATTGATGCCGCCTTCGGACTTGCGGGGCACCGGAACCGGGGCCACGACCTCGAAGGTCGGCACCACCCGCTGTGCGGGCTCCTCGGCCGAAGCCAGCATGATCGTTGCGCCGCCGCCGAGGCTGCGCGGCCGGACCGCCGGGATCGGCGCGGTATCGTCGTCGGTGCTGGGGGTATTGTCGGCCAGCATGATCGCCGGAGCACTCTCGTAGATCGCATCGCCGTCGCAGGGCACGGTGCGGCACTTGGACCACTGGGCCTGCGCATAGGCGCGGCCTTCGTTGGAGAGCGGCTTGCCGTCGGTCGGCAGGTGCAGGGTGCGGCCGTCGGGGAACACCTTCTTCAGCTGCGCGCGGGTCATGCGCGGCCAGGCGCGCACGTTGCCGGTGTCCATGTGGACGAACGGGCTGCCGGAGGTGGGATAGAAACCGACGCCGCCGACCTGATGCCGCATTGCGGTTTCGCGCAGCTTGGAGAGGTTCACCCCGGGGATGAACACGTCCATCGCCTTGCCGCGCATGTGCTGGCTGTTCTCGGCCACGCCCGACGATTTGGAGCGCAGCATCTTGTTGGTCTTGGGAGAGCGGTAGGACGAAACGATGTTGTAGGGCTGGGTCGCGCCGACTTCCTGATAGACTTCCCACAGGAGGTCGAACAGCGCCGGATCCATATTGGTCGGTTCCTTGGTCCGCCAATCGGCGAGGAACACGTTCATCTGGCGCAGCACTGCCTGGTCGTACTTGCCGTTGCGCTTGAAGGTGAAGCGGCCAGTCTCGCCGGTATGGGTGTGGTGCAGATAGAGGGTGCGGTCACCGGCGCCGCTGCTGCTGCCAAAGGCCGCGCTCACCGGCACGGTGCTCGGCGGCAGCACGACGGTCAACGCCATCGTCGCGGCAACCAACAGCCGCGGCAGAACCCGCCAAATCCCCAACAGTTTTCCCGACACGCCCCGAACGACCCGTTGCAACCCAATAGATGAGAGAGTCTAGCGTCAGTTCGATGAGAATACATTAACGCTAACGCCCGGTAACCCAGGTGAGGCGGCTACCGTGCAGGTTTCTAGGCAAAAAATCCGGCTGAACCAAGGCCGAATTCCTAAGCACTCGTAAACGCTTGGCCCGACAATGCGGCGCCACGTCAAAGCACAAGGCCGGCGTCACGGGGGCGCCAGCCTGCTTTTCTAGTCGCTCTGGAGCGCTATTGCTATTCGGCGAGCAGCTCTTTCAACCGCTGGTTCATGCCGTACACATCGCCGTAGGAGCGGATGGTGCCGTCCGCATCGACGCGCAGCGTGAAGTAAGAGATGTGCACCGGCACCTTGGTCTTGAGGTTGAACCAGCGCTCGGTGTCGCCGAAGGCAGCCGTCAGCGTCTGGGCGCTGAGGTTCGGCTCGAGCTTCAACAGCGCGTCGGCAAAATCCATCGGGTTCTCGACGCGCACGCAACCGTGGCTGTAGGCGCGGAAGGAGCGCGAGAACAGCGATTTGGACGGGGTGTCGTGCAGGTAGATGTCGTGCTGGTTGGGGAACAGGAACTTCACCCGGCCCAGCGCATTACCGGCGCCCGGCTTCTGCCGGATGTGGAACTTGTTGATGTTGGTCTGCGTCCAGTCGATAGCCGAGGCATTGATCACCTTGCCGCCCGACAGCATCTCCATGTTCTGGCTGGCGAGGTAGCCCGGGTTGGCGATCAAATGCGGCTTGATCTCGTTGGTGGCGATCGAGGACGGCACGTTCCAGTAGGGGTTGACGACGATGTGCTCGATCTCGTCGTTGAACACAGCGGTTTGGTTCTTGGGCGTGCCCACCACCACGCGGGTGGTGTAGTGGACCTCGTCCTTGTTCATGATCCACAGGCGGAACTCGGGGATGTTCACCGTCACCTGGAAGTCGCCGTAGTCGTTGGGCTCCCAGCGCCAGCGCTCCATATTGGCGACGATGTCTTCCTTGGTGGTGGCGGAACCGCCATTCAGCGCGGCGATGGTTGCCGGCCCGATGACGCCGTCGCCGTTGAGGCCGAGGCTTTCCTGGAACGCCTTGACCGCCGCGACCAGCGGCTCGTCGTAGTTGATGTCCACTGTCACCGCCGCGCCGGCCGTCTCCGGAATGTCGGGCTCGGGGACATCGAGGCGCTGGCGCAGGAGCGTCACGCGCTCGTCCTGCATGCCAGGCTTGAGCAGCTTGCCTTCGGGAATGGTGATTGCGGCGTCCATCACGGCGCCGTCGTAGAATTTGGCGAGCGCCGCCTTGAGCCCGAGGAATTCCGGCTGCGTCGGCGAAAGCGCCAGCAGCAGCTTGTCGGGCTCGCTGCTGGCGGCGAGCTTCACCAGCATTTCGGCTTCGTTGATGCGCTTGGGCGCGATGGTCCAGGTCTTGTTGACCTCGAGCGGCGAAACGCGGCCCCCGAAGGCATCCTGCGCATAGCGGATGGCCGCCGAGGAGAAGGCCGTCTCGAGGGCGGCGAGCTTTGCCGGGTCGGTGCCGGCCGCCGCGACATCGAGATCGGCGGTCAGGTAGTCCGACGGACGGAAGCCCTCGAGCTCGGAATTCTTGAAAACCTGGATGATCTTTTCGGCGTTGGGCGAGAAGGCGATCGAGCCGTCGTCCGCCTTGCTCAGCCAGAGCGGCTCGAAATGGCGCGCGCCATAAAAGAAGTAGAGCTTCTGCGTCTGCTGGTAAGCCCGGGTGCCTTTTTCGGCGGCGGCATAGGCGGAGGAGAGGCCCGCCTTGATGATCCGCGCCAGCTCGGTCTGGGGCGGCGCGATGACGATGCGGGTGGTCTCGATGCCGGCGACGGTGACGGTTTCCTGGGCCGACGCGGAGGTGAACATCGCAAACGGCGATGCGAGCGCTACCGTGCTCGCCAACAACAGGGCCTTCAGCATAGTCATTAAGTACTCCGTGCCCGGCTCGAGGGCTGGCAAAGGGCGGTGTGACCGGGAGGATTCGGCACTTGGGCCCCAGATATGCATTTTGCTTAGCCCACAAATCTTAACGCTGACAATTCCTCGCGATTTTGTGAGTTCGGTCTGTGGACTTGCTGCAACTAACGCCCTGTTTGCCTGCGGCAAAGCCTAGGCAGCGTCGCTCTCCAGGCCCTCGTCCAGGCCGTACTCGCGGAGCTTGCGATAGAGCGTCGACCTGCCGATGCCGAGCGCCCGTGCCACCCGCGACATGCGGTAACCGTAGTGGCGCAGCGCAAACACGATCAGTTCGCGTTCGACATCGGCGAGGGCGGCGACTTCGCCGTTCCGGGCCACGAAGCGATCGCTGATCGCCGTCCTGTCCACAACCTCGCGCAGGGAAGCGATAGCCTCGTCGACATGAACCGGGGCTGAAGGGCCCGGCGACATCGAAGTCAGTCGCTGCGCCTCGGCGCGGCCGGCGCTGAGGGCGACGATCTGCGGGAAGTCGGCGACTTCGAGATAGGCGGCATCGCTGAGTACCACTGCGCGGTAGACCGCATTCTCGAGCTGCCGGATGTTGCCCGGCCAGTCGTAGTCGCGCAGCAGTTGCAGCGCCGGCTCGGAAATGCCGACGATGCGTTTGCCGGCTTCCGCTGCGAGCCGCGCGACGAAGTGAGTGACGAGGATCGGCAGGTCTTCCATGCGGTCGCGCAGCGGCGGAACATAGAGCGGAAAGACGTTGAGGCGGTAGTAGAGGTCCTCGCGGAAGCTGCCGGCCTTGGTCAGGTTGAGCAGCCGCCGGCTGGTCGCGGTGATGATCCGCACATTGACCCGCACCGGCTGGTCGGCGCCGAGCGGCTGGATCTCGCTATCCTGGATCACCCGCAGCAGTTTGGCCTGGGTCTCGGTCGACAACTCGCCGATCCCATCGAGGAACAGGGTGCCGCCATTGGCTTCGAGGAATTTTCCCGGATGGTCGGCGGCGGCCCCGCCGAAGGCGCCCTTCCTGTGCCCGAACAGCGTCGAATCGATGAGGCTGGCGGCGATCGCCCCGCAGTTGACGGCGACGAACGGCCTGCCGGCACGGTCGCCCGATCCATGGATCACCCGGGCGATCAGCTCCTTGCCGACCCCGCTCTCGCCTTCGATCAGCACCGGGATGGTCGACTTTGCCGCCTTGGCGCACAGCGACAACACCCGGTCCATGCCCGGAGCGCGGGTGATGATGTCGGCGATGCCCATGGTGCCGCTCAGCCGGCTGCGCTCGGTGCGCACCATGGTCTCGAGCTCGCCGAGCTTCAGCGCGTTCCTCAGCGACATGATCAGCCGCTCGGGGGCGACCGGCTTGACGAAGAAATCGGCGGCACCCTGGCGCATCGCAGTGACGACGGTATCGAGCGAGGAATGACCGGTCTGGACGATCACCGGGGTCGCGAGGCCGTCGCGGCGCATCGCCTCCATCACCGCCATGCCGTCGAGATCCGGCATCACCAGATCGAGAACCATGGCGCCGATGCCGGGATCGGCGTGGAGCAGTTCCAGA
Source organism: Devosia sp. A16 (assembly GCF_001402915.1). Lineage (GTDB taxonomy): Bacteria > Pseudomonadota > Alphaproteobacteria > Rhizobiales > Devosiaceae > Devosia_A. Next base: position 1,268,126 of record NZ_CP012945.1, on the reverse strand, counting down.
GCCTGTCTGCCGCTGGTGGCCGTAACGGCAGAAAACCCGGCCCGGTTGGCGACCTCGGAGGTGAGCCTCAGCTGCACCGGGTCGTCATCGACTATCAGAACGCGCGTCATGGTCCCCCAAGGACTTCGTAGTTGCACGCTTCGCCGCCGCGGCGAATCGCGCTGTGTCGTTTTGGAGCAGCATGTGGGGGGTGGGTTAAGAGGCGATTAAGCCTGACGAATTGACGTCAGTAGCCGGCTTCGCGCTGGTGTTTGATTCCGAGAATGACAACGACCGTTCCGTCAACGCGATATCGGAGCGAGTAGCCGAACTGTCCAAACGGGATCAGGCATTCCCGCTCGTCAAGGCCACCGTGACCGTACCGGCGTCCGCTGCGAGGAAAGGCCGCGAGCTTCTCTGCCGCCGAAATAATCAGTTCGCCAGCTCGCTACGCTGCAGACGGATTGCGGTGTGCTAGAAAATCTATCCGCAGCGCCAGGTCGTCCAGCGCCTCATCCGACCATTCGACCAGATACCGTTCGCTCAAGTATGGGCGTTAGGCAGAGGGACATCCTCGCCTGCCGCCTGTCGCGCCAGCCACTCTTTGACCTCATCATTGGTCACGTGCAGGCCAGTTTTTTTCCACCGCTGAAACCGCGCTTCCAGCTCTGTCTGCTGCTCGGCGTCTGTCTCGATCTGATCGAGAAAATACCCCAATGCTGCTTCGATCAGCCGGGCAGGAGATTTCTCTGTCCGCTCAGCAACGCGCTGTAGGCGGCGTTCAATGCTCTCGGACAACACGTGTCCATGTACGACGTGCTTGTTCATGCAAACATACTACACAACCCACCAGCGCTTCACATCCCCGCGCCCGCTGGCTAAGGTCCCGCGCTCCGAAATCGAGGTGATGAATTGTCGAAGATCGAACTGACGCGGGTGCCCGAAGCCCAGGCCCAGCGGGGACATAACCAGCTCGGCGACATGCCGACCTGGAACCTCGACGATCTCTATGCCGGCAACGACTCGCCTCAGCTGAAAGCCGATCTCGCCGCGGCGCAAGCGGACGCCAAGGCCTTCGAGGCCGACTACAAGGGCAAGCTCGAGGGGCTGACGAAAGCCGGCAAGCTGATCGAGGCGATCAAGCGCTACGAAGCGCTGGGCGATCTCAGCGGCAAGCTCGGTTCCTACGCGTTCCTGCAATATGTGCGAAACACCCAGGAGGCGGACAAGGTGAAGTTCCTCGGCGATCTCAGCCAGGCGCTCACCGACCTGTCGACCGGGCTGATCTTCTTCGGCCTCGAGCTCAACCGCATCGACGAGGCGGTGCTGGAAGCAGCGCTCGCCGGCAATGCCGAGCTCGGCCGCTACCGGCCGTGGTTCACCGAACTGAGGAAAGCCAAGCCGTACCAGCTCGACGACAAGATCGAGGAGCTGTTCCACGAGAAGTCGGTGACCGGCGCCAGCGCCTGGAACCGGCTGTTCGACGAGACGATGGCTGGCCTCAAGTTCGATGTCGACGGCGAGGAGCTCAACCTCGAATCGACGCTCAACTACCTTTCCGACAAGGACGAGGTGAAGCGGGAGGCGGCGTTCCACGGTATCTCGAAGACGCTGCACGGCAACGAGAAGCTGTTCACCCACATCACCAACGTGCTGGCCAAGGACAAGGAGATTTCCGACCGCTGGCACGGCTTCAAGGATATCGCCGACAGCCGCCACCTCGAGAATTCGGTGGAGCGCGAAGTGGTCGATGCGCTGCAGAGCGCGGTGCGCGCCGCCTATCCGCGGCTCAGCCACCGCTATTACGCGATGAAGGCCAAGTGGTTCGGCAAGGCGCAGCTCAACGCCTGGGACCGCAACGCACCGCTGCCGACCAGCGATGATCGCATCTACGACTGGCAGACGGCGAAGGATACGGTGATGGAGGCTTACGGCGCCTTCTCGCCGAAGCTCGCCGAGATCGCCACGCCGTTCTTCGAGAAAGGCTGGATCGACGCGCCGACCAAGGACGGCAAGTCGCCCGGCGCCTTCGCGCATCCGACCGTGCCCTCGGCGCACCCGTACCTGATGCTCAACTACCTGGGCAAATCTCGCGACGTGATGACCCTGGCGCATGAGCTGGGCCACGGCGTGCACCAGGTGCTGGCCGGCCCGCAGGGCGCGCTGATGGCGCCGACGCCGCTGACGCTGGCCGAGACCGCCTCGGTGTTCGGCGAGATGCTGACCTTCCGCTCGATGCTGAAGAAAACCACCGACCCGACGCAGCGCTTCGCCATGCTCTCGAGCAAGGTGGAGGACATGCTCAATACGGTGGTGCGGCAGATCGCGTTCTACACCTTCGAGCGCGAGGTCCATACCCGGCGCAAACAGGGAGAACTGACCACTGCCGATCTCAACCAGATCTGGCTCGAGGTGGGCGCCGAGAGCCTGGGGCCGGCGATCAAGCTCAACGAAGGCTACGACATCTTCTGGGCCTATATCCCGCACTTCATCCACTCGCCGTTCTACGTCTATGCCTATGCCTTCGGCGATTGCCTGGTGAACTCGCTCTATGCGCAATACGAGAAATCGAGCGAAGGTTTTGCGGAGCGCTATTTCGAGTTGCTGAAGGCCGGCGGCTCCAAGCACCACTCGGAACTGCTGGCGCCGTTCGGCCTCGATGCGCGCGACCCGGGCTTCTGGTCGCTGGGGTTGGGGATGATCGAGCGGCTTATCAATGAGTTGGAAGCAACGCAGCCGGCCTGAGCCGGCGCGGTATTGGCAATTGGTTCAGCGTGGCGAACCGCCGCGCTGCGCTTGTATGCTCCTGCTACGCGAAGTATGAGAGGCTGAGTGGGGCGGTCTGATCTTCGGCGTTTGCGGTGCCATCGCGGCGTGATGGTCCGAGGGTCGGTGTCCCGAGAGACGATCAATCGACTGAGGACCTGATGGCCAAGAAACCTGCCGCCGCTGCCACGCACGAACTGCCGCCCGCCATGGACTATGCCCAGCACGAGGCGACCTATGCCGGCTTCATCACTTTCGTGAAGTGGGGCATCGTGTCGATGGTGTTCGTGGTGCTGTCGCTCTACGCCTTCATCGAAGCGCATCAGCCGATCATCGGGGCGTTGCTGCTGCTGGCCATTCCAGTGCTCATTGTCGGCGTGATGGTGATGGGATCCCGCCGCAACTGACGGCGGGATTTTTCCATGCGGTGACCGAAACGGTCCGCAACTGACCCTCTGGAGACGTCCATGAAGATTGCAGTGTTGCGGGAACGCGCCGAAGGGGAGACGCGTGTCGCGGCGACGCCCGAGACGGTCACCAAGCTGATCGGACTGGGAGCCGATGTCGCCATCGAAGCGGGAGCTGGAGAGCTCGCCCGTTTTCCCGATGCCGACTATGCCAAGGCAGGCGCCAGCGTCGGCTCGGCTGCCGCCGCGATCACGGGGGCGGACATCGTCCTCACCGTGCGCCGGCCCGCCACCGCCGGCCTCGCCGGCGTATCCCCGGGTGCGCTGGTGATCGGCGCGATGGATCCCTATGGCAACGAGGCCGAGATCGCGGCGCTCGCCAAAGCCGGGGTCACCGCTGTCGCCATGGAGTTCATGCCGCGCATCACCCGCGCGCAGGTGATGGATATTCTCTCCAGCCAGGCCAACCTCGCCGGCTACCAGGCGGTAATCGATGCCGCCGGGGCGTTCGACCGCGCCATGCCGATGATGATGACGGCGGCCGGCACGGTGCGCCCGGCCAAGGTATTCGTCATGGGCGCCGGCGTCGCGGGGCTGCAGGCCATCGCTACCGCCAAGCGGCTGGGCGCGGTGGTGACCGCCACCGACGTGCGCGCCGCTGCCGGCGAGCAGGTGGAATCGCTGGGCGCCAAGTTCATCATGACCGAGGCGCTGAAGGATGCCTCGGGCAGCGGCGGCTATGCGCGCGAGCTGACCAAGGACGAGCAGGCTGCGCAGGCCGAACTGGTCGCCGGTCACATCGCCAAGCAGGATATCGTCATCACCACGGCGCTGATCCCTGGCCGTCCGGCGCCCAAGCTGGTGACCCGGGCCATGGTCGAATCGATGGCGCCAGGCTCGGTGCTGGTCGATCTCGCGGCCGAGCGCGGCGGCAATATCGAGCTGACCCAGCCGGGCAAGACCATCACCACCGCCAATGGCGCGACGATCATCGGCTTCACCAATGTCGCCGGCCGGCTCGCCACCTCGGCGAGCCAGCTCTATGCGCGCAACCTGGTCTCCTTCCTCGAGACGCTGATCGACAAAAAGCAGAAGGCGCTGGCGGTAAACTGGGACGACGAGCTGGTGAAGGCCACCGTGCTCACCCGCGATGGCGCCATCGTCCACCCCAGTATCAAGCTCGATGCGGCTGCGGCCGCGGCAAAGCCCGCTCCGGCCAGGGCGGCTGAACCGGCCAAGACCGGCGCCACCGGCAAGGCCGCTGCGCCACAAAAGGCTGCCGCGCCAAAGGCTGAGGCTGCACCTGCGGCGCCCGCCAAAACCGCGGCGGTGGCCAAAGCCGCTGGCGGCAAGGTGAAGGCGGCGCCGGCGGCCAAGGCGGCGGCGCCCAAAAAGGCAGCTGCCGGGTCGGCTGCGAAAGCCGCGACCGAGCCGTCGACCGCCAAAGCCGCAGCCGCGAAACCTTCGACCGCCAAGGGGAAGAAGTAAATGGAACAGACCGCTGCAACCACTGCAGACGCCATCACGGCCGCGGTCAGCGCCGCGACCGGTGGCGCCATCGACCCGTTCGTCTTCCGCCTGTCGATCTTCGTGCTCGCCATTGCGGTGGGCTATTATGTGGTATGGAGCGTCACCCCGGCGCTGCACACCCCGCTGATGAGCGTGACCAACGCCATCTCCTCGGTGATCGTGGTGGGCGCGCTGCTCGCCGTCGGCGTGCCGTTGGCGGCCGACAGCAACTGGGTGTCGAAGCTCTTCGGTTTCCTCGCGCTGGTGCTCGCCAGCGTCAATATTTTCGGCGGCTTCCTCGTCACCCAGCGCATGCTGGCGATGTACAAGAAGAAGGAAGCCCCGGCCGGCAAGGCGGGGAAGCAGTGATGTTGAAGCGTCTTCTCGCTGCCGCCTCCCTGGTCGCCGCCCTCGCCGCACCCGCTCTTGCAGCAGAGTTCACGGCCGAGCAGCTCGAAGGGCTCGCCGCCCGCATCGAGAGCTTCGATGCGGCAATGCAGGCCAGCGACATGTCCGAAGTGATGGACGTCGTGCCGCCCAAGGTGCTCGACCAGATCGCGGCCAAGTTCAACGTCACCACCGAGCAGTTGATCGAAGCGACGCAGCAGCAGATGGATCAGGTGCTCAAGGACGTGAACATCGTCTCGTTCGGCATGGATCTCGAAGCGGCCGAGTTTCTCGAGACCGCTGACGGTACGCCCTATGCGCTGATCCCCACCGAGACGGTGATCGATATGGGCGAAGCCGGCGGCAAGCAGAAGGCCAGCTCGTCCACCCTTGGCCTGCTCGATGAAGACACCTGGTACCTGGTGCGTGTCGAGGACGCGCAGCAGGTCGCGATTCTCAAGGAAGTCTATCCCGCCTTTGCCGATGTGGAGTTCCCCACCGGCAGCATGGAGCCCGTCACGGAATGATCGACGCCAGTTTCGCCGCCGTTCTCTATCTCGTCTCGGGCGTCCTGTTCATCTTGGCGCTGCGCGGGCTGTCGAGCCCGGCCTCGTCGCGCCAGGGCAACACCTTCGGCATGGTCGGCATGGCCATCGCCATCGTCACCACGCTGCTGGTGGCCGGGGTATCCGACTGGCTGAGCTGGGTGCTGATCATCGGCGGCCTCGCCATTGGCGGCGGCATCGGCGCGGTGCTGGCGCGCAAGGTCAAGATGACCGACATGCCGCAGCTGGTCGCCGCCTTCCATTCGCTGGTGGGTCTGGCGGCGGTGTTCGCCGCGGCTGCGGCGCTCTATGCGCCCGAGGCGTTCGGCATCGGCACTGTGGGGCATATCCACGCCCAGGCACTGATCGAGATGAGCCTCGGCGTCGCCATCGGCGCCTTCACCTTCACCGGCTCGGTCATCGCCTTCGCCAAGCTCAACGGCAATATGAGCGGCAAGCCGATCATCCTGCCGTTCCGCCACATCATTCACATCGCGCTGGGGCTGCTGCTGCTGGTGCTGATCTGGGCGTTCGCGGTCACCGTCGACCCCGTGTGGTTCTGGGCCATTACCCTCGTGGCGCTGGTGCTGGGCGGGTTGATGATCATCCCGATCGGCGGCGCCGACATGCCGGTGGTCGTCTCGATGCTCAACTCCTATTCGGGCTGGGCGGCGGCTGGCATCGGTTTCACATTGGGCAATACCGCGCTGATCATCACCGGTGCGCTGGTCGGCTCGTCCGGCGCGATCCTCAGCTACATCATGTGCAAGGCGATGAACCGCAGCTTCATCTCGGTGATCCTGGGCGGCTTCGGTGGCGACAGCGCCGCGGCCGGCTCGGGCGAGGAGGAGACGCGGCCGGTCAAGCAGGGCTCGTCCGACGACGCGGCGTTCATGATGAAGAATGCCGGCAAGGTCATCATCGTGCCCGGCTACGGCATGGCGGTGGCGCAGGCGCAGCACGCGCTGCGCGAAATGGCCGACCTGTTGAAGGCCGAAGGCGTCGAGGTCAAATACGCCATCCACCCGGTGGCCGGCCGCATGCCCGGCCACATGAACGTGCTTCTGGCCGAAGCCAATGTGCCCTATGACGAAGTGTTCGAACTCGAGGACATCAACTCCGAGTTCGCGCAGACCGACGTGGCCTTCGTCATTGGCGCCAACGACGTGACCAACCCGGCGGCCAAGACCGACAAGACCTCGCCGATCTACGGCATGCCGGTGCTGAATGTCGAAGACGCCGGCACTGTGCTCTTCATCAAGCGCGGCATGGCGGCGGGCTATGCAGGCGTCCAGAACGAGTTGTTCTTCCGCGACAACACCATGATGCTGTTCGGCGACGCCAAAAAGGTCACCGAAGACATCGTCAAGGCGTTGGGGCACTAGAACGTTTCGCCGTTTCACCGAAACGGCGAAACGCTGCAGTTCGTTGATTTCGTCGCGCTTTCGAACAGGAAAGTCTGCAACTTTTTCTGAACGCGCTCCCAGGAGCCTGCAGTTTTATCGAAGCGCTCTGACTTGCTTCCGTCAGCGCCAATACTGAACTAGAGTCGCCCCGAGGGCGGCTCTTTCATTTCAGGACTTGCGAGATCGATCTCCCGGCTGCCCGTGGGGACAGCCATGGCAAGACAACCTGTAGCCAAACCAGCGGTCGAGCCGCTCAAGCGGCAGGCCATCGTCGTGGTGCATGGCCAGGGCCAGCAGCGGCCGATGGGGACGATCCGCGATTTCGTCGCGGCGTTGTGGGCATCCAACCCGGATGTCACGCCCGACCCGCCTTACAGCAAGGACGACACCTGGATCGTGCCCGACAGCAAGAGCGGGCTCTACGAAATGCAGCGGATCACCACGCCGCCGCATGACCAGGGGCGGCGCACCGATTTCTTCGAGCTCTACTACGCCGACCTCCTGGCCGATACGCCGCTGAGGAACCTCTGGCGCTGGCTGGAGCGGTTGTTCTGGATCAGCCCGGCGCAGGTACCCAAGCGCATGTATGGGCCGTGGCTGGCGTTCTGGCTGCTGTGCCTCGCCGGCATTGCGATGACGCTGTGGGTGATCCTCGAAATCCCGCAACTGCTGCAGGCGAACTGGCTGTCGCCGTTCCAGGATCGCAGCCGGGTCGACGCCTTGTTCGGCCTCGCGGTGATTGCAATCGCCGTTCTGGCGCTGGTGCTGCCAAAGTTCTTTCCCGCGACGGCGGAGGCGAAATCGATCCCCCGCGGGGTGATCCTCGTCGCCCTGATCGTCGGCGTGGGCTTCATTTCGTGGCAGACGCCGGTGATCGTTGCCGCGCTGATCGTGGGTGTGGTGCTGTACCTGTTCACCAACGACCTGCTGCCGCTGTTCGGCGACGCCGCGAGCTACCTCAGCGCGCAGACCGAGACGGTGCGCAGCCGCCAGGCGCTGCGGGAGCGTGGCCTGTCGCTGCTCAAGGCCCTCCACGACGACCGCGAGTATGACCGGATCGTCATCGTCGCCCACTCGCTGGGGACGGTGCTGGCCTACGACTTGCTGCAGCTGCTCTGGCATGCTGTCGGCCCCACCAAGGACAATGCCCCCGATGCAGACGCCGTTGCTGCCATCGAGGCGGTGGAGCGCTTTGCGACGAAGCCGGCGCCGGCTTGGACGCCTGACGACGTCGAGACCTACCAGGCCCTGCAATGGGCGGCGTTCTCGGCGCTGCGGCGACAGAAGCCGGCGGAGCCGGCGCCCGCCGACAAGCCGGCCGGACAGTCGGGCTGGAAAGTCAGCGATTTCGTCACCCTCGGTTCGCCACTGGCCAATGCGGAGTTCCTCATCACCGAAGGCGCCGAGGATTTGAAGCGAATGAAGCACGAGCGGGTGTTGCCGATCTCCCCGCCCGAGCCGCGCGGCGACGCCGAGGGCTTCATCTACGAGGAGAACGGGCGGATGGTGACGCACCATGCCGCAGTGTTCTCTACCGTGCGTTGGACCAACATCTACGACGAGTTCGACCCGCGCTGGTTCCTCAACGGAGATGTCATCTCCGGGCCGATCGGCGAGCTGTTCGGCCCGGGGATCAAGGACATCAACGTGACCATCCTCGACAACGGCAAGCGGGGCTTCAGCCACAATCTGTATTGGGTCGATACCCGGTCGGAGCGGGCTCGCCCCGGAGCGCCGATTTACCCCGATGACTCCCACAAGGTGCGCGCGGAGGCAGCGTCGCCGCAGGTTCGGTATCTTCGCGAGGCCGTCGGGATGAGCCGCAGCTAGCCGATGCTCGAACCTGGTTTACCTCGCGGTGCCTAGCCGAGACCGGGGTCGCATCGCCGGCTTTGCCGCCGCTGCGGGCGTGGCGCTCGGCCTGCCGGTGCTGCGGGCTGGTGGTCGGGCTCGGCTTCGGCACGCTGATCAATGAGACGCGCTGGCTTTGCGACGCGCTGCGCTGGGGTGGCGTCGCCTACCTGGTCTGCCTCGGTCCGCGCACGTCGCAACTGTTCGGCCTCACCCTGGCGTATGTCGCGGTAGCTACGGCCATTCACATCGGGAGTGTCCTGCCCGCCAGCACGCTGCAGCCGGTGCTGTCGTCGGACCGGATCCGTAGCCGGGCCGGCATCGTCTTCGGCGTGACGCTGGTGCTCATCGCCATCTGGCTCGCCATCACCACCCCGGAGCTGATGACCGGGGCTATTGACCTCAACTTCACTTGAGGTCGTATCCAGTCTGCCTTCCAGCAAAGGGCTCGGCAGTCATGGATCTCACCTTCAACGCTCTCCTCATCATCCACCTCGCGGCCTTCGGGCTCGCCATCTCCACCACGATTGTCGCGCCGCTGATCGGCGGCCGGATCGCTGCCGCGCCGCCAGAGGCGCGGCCGCTGCTCGGCGGCATCGGCAAGCGCCTTTCCATCAACGCCCGCATCGCCTTCGGCCTGCTGCTCGTCACCGGCATCGCCATGGTCTATGTCCGCTATGGCGGGTTCGAGGGGCAGAGCATCTGGTTCTTCATCAAGATGGGGCTGGTGGTGGTGGTGCTGATCGCCATGATCATCGGCATCGTCGCCAAGCCGGGCACCATCAGCCCCAGGCTGATGGGCTGGATCACCCGGCTGGCCATGGCCGGCATCGTCATCAGCGCGGTGATGGCGTTCAACTAATGGACTTCGGCGTCGGTCCCATAGAAGTCGGTCGATGGTCGGTTCGGCTGCCCGCCCCTCTCCCCTGAGGGCGAGGGCAAGTGGAGCCAGGACCAAGGGTCCGTAGCGAAACACGGTGAGGGGTTCAGCCTCTCAACGAGCGCGTGTGGAGCCGCTTCACCCCTCAACCGGCCGTCGGCCAACCTCTACCCTGAGGGAGAAGGAACAGTGGTGCCTGCCGGTGGTCTCTCCTCGGCCAGGCAGGTCGGCGGATGCAGGTTACCTCGGTGTGCGTTCTTGCGCCGCCGGGGTTGTAGCCTCATGTGTGGCCGGTTCAGCCAATGAGGACCGCCCGTGTCGCGCACCGTCAAGATCGACCTGTTCACCGATACCGTCTGCCCCTGGTGCCTCGTCGGCTCGGCGCGGCTCGACCAGGCGATCGCCGCGCTGCCCGACGATGTGGTGGTCGAGGTGGAGAACCATCCGTTCTATCTCGACCCCAACACGCCGGACGAAGGCGTGGTGGTGGCCGACATGCTGCGCGAGAAATATGGGCGAGATCCCAAGGAGATGTGGGCGCGGGTCGAGGGCGAAGCGAGAAAGACCGGCATCGCGCTTGATCTGAGCCTGCAGCCGCGCTCGTTCCCGACCCGCAAGGGCCACACGCTGGTGCGGCTGGCCAAGGCCAAGAGCACCCAGCACGCGCTGGCAAACGCCATTGCCTGGGCCTATTTCATGGATCACCAGTTGATCAACGACGACGAAGTGCTGGCCGATATCGCGGCCCAGCACGGCTTTACCCGTGCCGAGGCGCTCGATGCGGTGCGCGACCCGCGCGAGCTGGCGATCACCCATGAGCTGGCGGTGGCTGCGGCGCAGCAGGGCATCCAGGGGGTGCCGTTCTTTGTGTTCGACAACAAGTTCGCGGTCTCGGGCTGCCAGCCGGCAGAGGTGTTCGAACGGGCGTTCGAATTTGCGCTCGATCCGGACAAGCTGAAAGCCGCGCAGGGCTGACTTCGCCTCGCCGCCGTGGCATGCCCTCGGGGGAACGGAGGGCATGCGATGAAGCGGTTTGGACGCATAGCGATCGGCATCGGCATTGTTGCCGCGCTGGCTTACCTGCTGGCGCTGGCCGGGATGTTCCTGTTCCAGCGCGACTTTCAGTACGACCGCGGCGGCCGACTGTTTGCCCTGAGCGAGACCAGGCTGGCGCAGGCCGAACTGGTGCGCATCCCGAGCGCCGCCGGCTCCTCGCTCGCCGGCTGGTATCAGCCGCCCGCCGCCGGCAAGCCGCTGATCGTCTATTTCCGCGGCAACGCCCAGAGCTTCTCGCGCGAGCATGAGCGCTACGAGGCGTTTGTCGCCGACGGCTACGGCTCTCTCGCCTTCGATTATCGCGGTTTTCCCGGCTCGCCCGGCGAGGTCAGCGAAGCGAACATCCTCGCCGACGGGCTCGCGGCCTACGATTGGGCCGCCGCCAAAGGGTTCCCCATCGTGCTGTGGGGCCGTTCGCTCGGCTCGGGACCGGCGACCTATGTGGCGAGCCTCAGGGACGCGGACGCCTTGCTGCTCGAGACGCCGTTCGATTCCGCGGTCGCGGTCGCGGCAGACCGCTACGGGTTCCTGCCGGTGGGGCTGTTGATGGCCGACCAGTTCCCGGTCGACAGCTGGATAAAGGATGTGGCCGAGCCGGTCTTTGTGGCGCACGGCACCGCCGACCGCACCATCGGGGTCAGCCATGGCGAGCGGGTCTATGCGCTGGCGCCAAACCCGGACGAGCTCTGGATCGAGCCCGGGGCAGGGCATTCCGACATGTGGGCGCGGGGGCTGTGGGAGCGGGCGAAGGCGTTCTTCGCGCGAGCTGAGGCGGGGGCGCGCTAGACCCGCTAGACCCGCTAGACCCGCTCGACCGGTGCGGGCTGACCCCCACCCCTGTCCCCTCCCCGCAAGGGGGAGGGAGACCAAAACACTGGCTTCCCAGTCTGCGTCTCCCACCCCCTTGCGGGGAGGGATCAAGGGTGGGGGGCCACAGCCACCGGCTGTCAGAATGAAAACGCCGGCCCCGAAGGACCGGCGTTTCAAACTTCAGCGCAGACGATCAGTTCAGTACAGGGTCAGGCCCGAGAAGGCGACCGAGTAGTTGAGGCCGGTCTGGCCCTGGATCGACCACGGCTGCAGGGCGAAGCCCTTGCGCGAGCCGCCGATCAGCCAGTTGCCGCCGAGGCCGACGCCGAGCGTGGCTTCGGCCGAACCGCCGACATAGGTGCCGGCCAGAGAGCCCTTGCCGTACTTGGTGCTGGAGGCCGAGAACACCAGCCAGACGATCTCGGTGCGGCCCGTCACGCCGATGTCGATGCCGAGCTTCTTGATGTTGCCCTGGTAGCGCTCGGTCTTGTAGCCGTCGCGCTTGAAGCGGCAGGTCATGTCCTTGGACGAGCCGATGATGAACCCGACGCCGGGTTCCACGGTGCAGGTGAGCACGCCGACCTTGACCTGGGTGGCGGCCTGGGCGGCGCCGGCGGTCATGAGCATGACGGCGGCCGCAGCGGCGGCGATGAACTTCTTCATGTTGGAGTCCCCAATGTTTGACGCGTTTATTAGTTCGACCTTCACGTGGGTCGGGAGTCTATCCGTTGCCGCCAACGGCACAAGGCCTCATCCGGTTGCGCAGGAACTGCACGAATATGGACGAATTCTGGCGGTACGTAACAAAAACGCCGCCCTTTTGAGGCGGCGTTCCTGAACCAAATCTGAACGCCTCTTACGGGCGTGCGGGACGCGCCGCCGCGGCGGGGGCGGGCAGGCCGCCTTCACGCTGAGCACGCTTGCGAGCGAGCTTGCGGGCGCGGCGCACGGCCTCGGCCTTCTGGCGCGCCTTCTTCTCGGAGGGCTTCTCGTAGTAGTTGCGAAGCTTCATCTCGCGGAAGACGCCTTCGCGCTGGAGCTTCTTCTTCAGTGCGCGCAGCGCCTGGTCAACATTGTTATCGCGAACAACTACTTGCAAGCGCAACCGCCCTTCGTAATCAGTCAGAACTGTTTGAGGTGAACGCCCCAAAGGAGCGCCGACCGGCTGAACCGGTCATTCGTGGGCGACTATATAGGCCAATCGAAACGGCTTGTCCACACCGGCCAGCACGCGAAAACGCTCATTTTGCGCGCTTTTTCAACGCAACCCGATTGATGTGCCCCATTTTCCGGCCGCGGCGCGACTCGGCCTTGCCATAGGCGTGCGGCCTGACGCTGGGCCCAAGCCGGTCGGGAATGGCAGCGATCTCGTCGCCGATCAGGTTTTCCATCACCACGTCGGCCATGCGGCTGGGGTCGCCCAGCGGCCAGTTCAGCACCGCGCGGATATGTTGTTCGAACTGGTCGGTGATGGCGACGGCCTCGGTCCAGTGGCCGGAATTGTGCACCCGCGGCGCGATCTCGTTGACCAGCAGCCTGCCGCCCGGCAGCACGAAGAACTCGACGCCGAGCACGCCGACATAGTCGAGCGCCACGGCAATCTGCTCGGCGATCTCGACTGCCTTTCTGGCCGTTTTCGCACTGATGTCGGCCGGCACTGTGCTGGTCTTGAGGATGTGGTCGCGGTGGACGTTTTCGGCCGGGTCGAACGCCGCGACTTCGCCCAGCGCGTTGCGGCCCACCACCACCGAGATTTCCTTGTCGAACTCGATGAAGCCTTCGAGCACCAGCGGCTTGGGGGACAGCAGTTCCCACGCCAGCGCTGCGTCCTCCATGTTGCGGACGATGCGCTGTCCCTTGCCGTCATAGCCGAGCCGCGTGGTCTTGAGCACGGCCGGCGTACCGATCTCTTCGAGCTCGGCCTCAAGCCGGTCGAGGTCGGTGATCGCCGCAAAGGGCGCGACGGGGACCCGGTTGATGGTGAGGAAAGCCTTTTCGGCCAGGCGATCCTGCGACACCGCCAGGGCATTGGCGCCGGGGCGCAGCGGCTTGAGGTCGGCAAGCAAGGCGGCGGTCTTCGCCGGAACGTTCTCGAACTCGTAGGTGATTACATCGACGCCGGCGGCAAAGGCGGCGAGGGCGGCCTCGTCATCATAGGCGGCGACGGTCTTGAGCGGCGTCACGTCGAAGGCCGGGCTGTCCGGATCCGGGCAGTAGATATGGGTCTTCATGCCCAGCCGTGCGGCGGCGAGCGCCAGCATGCGGCCAAGCTGGCCGCCACCCAATATACCGATGGTGCTGCCCTGCGGCAGCGGTGAAGCGTCAGACATCGTCGGATGGAAACTCGGGGATGGAGGCGGTCTGGTCGGCGCGGAACTCGTCGAGCGCCGCAGCGACTTCGGGGTCGGAAAGCGCCAGGATCGCGGCGGCGAGAAGCGCAGCGTTGATGGCGCCGGCCCGACCGATGGCGAGGGTGCCGACGGGAATGCCCGGCGGCATCTGGACGATCGAGAGCAGGCTGTCTTTGCCGCCGAGCGCGGCGGTCTGCGCCGGCACGCCCAACACCGGCAGCGGAGTGAGCGCGGCGACCATGCCGGGCAGGTGCGCCGCGCCGCCGGCCGAGGCGATGATCACCTGGAAGCCCTCGGCTTTGGCGCCCCGCGCAAACTCGTACATCCGGTCGGGGGTGCGGTGCGCCGAAATGATGCGCGCCTCGTAGTCGATCTTCAGCGCATCAAGCGTTTCGGCGGCGTGGCGCAGGTTCGGCCAGTCGGACTGGCTGCCCATGATGATGGCGACGGGTGGCGAGGTCGGCACTTAGGTCCCCCGGAAGGCTCGGCTCTCAGGTTTTCACCCATAGGCAAGAGGTCCGTCGAGCGCAAGCGGCTAGCCCTCCACCTTTGGTCAGGCGGCGGTCGGCGGGCGATCGAGCGCGCAGGCCAGCGCATCGAGGCCCGAGCGGTCGGCCAGCTCGATCGAGCCTTCCGGCAAGCCGAGGATGCGATCGATAACGGTGCCCAGGTATTCCATCTTGTAGAGCAGGCGCTGTGACAGCCGCTCGAAATGCAGCCGGTCGCGGGTCTGGTAGAGCTCGACGATCAGCTCGCGGTTGGCCGTCATCAGGTGCAGGATGGTTTCGGCTGCGCCTTCGGGATTGGGGGTGTCGAAGGTCTGCTCGGCGACGCCCTCGACGATGATCCGCGTGAGGATCGGCCGCACCACTTCGGTGACGGCGCGCTGGGTGCGTTCGAACAGCTGCAGGTTCTCGGCCCGGAACATCGGTTCGAACGTGGCGCGCAGCTCGGCGGCGGTTTCCGTCTTGTGGCGGCGGATAGTGCCGAGAAAGCCGGCGAGCTTGGAGAAGGCGTCGAGCGTCGGGTCGGACAGCTCCTGCTCGGCCAGGGCGGAGGTCTGCCGGGCATAGCGGCAGGCGAGGGCCTCGACCAGGTCTTCCTTCGATTCGAAGTGGTGGTAGAAGGCCCCCTTCGACACGCCGACGGCGGCGATGATCTGGCTGACCGAGGTCGAGTCGTAGCCATGCTGCGCGAACAGGCGCTGGGCGGCATCGAGGATTTCGTCGCGGCGCGCCGGCGCCGGCTTCACGATACGAGGAAACGGCATTCCGCCCTCCCAAGGACAGTTGCACGCGCTAGGACCGACCAGCGGTCGGTCAGCTTCTAGCACGCATGCGCCACAATGTGGAGCGCGACGCGCCGACGCAGAGGGTCTTTGGTTAAGGTTCGGCAGCCGGCGGTGCGGGCGGCCTCGCGCTCAGGCGATGATGTCGGGCAGCAGGATATTCTCCAGCTGCACGATGCGGTCCTTGAGGGTGAGCTTGCGCTTCTTCATGCGCTGAATCAGCATCTGGTCGGCATAGCCGGAGGACGAGAGCGTGTGGATGGCGGCGTCGAGGTCGGCATGTTCCTGGCGTTTTGCAGCCAGTTCCAGACCCAGCGCGGCTTCTTGTTCCTTGGTTAGCGGCAGCATCGCAGCGGTCGACCAGGTCCCTCGGCGAGGCGAAATGCCCGTGCCGAAAGGGTTAGCCGATCGGTCGCCGCTTTGCACCTGATTTTGCGTCGGTCGCGAACTGTTGCACGCTTGCACATCGACAGGGCGTGAAATTTTTGTGACCATCAGCGGGTCGAAAAGCTGGAGAGGAGTTGTCATGACGACTGAAGGCCACGTCGAGTCGCTCGAGCGGCGTCACCGGGAATTGGACCGGAAGATCGAGGATGAAATGAGCCACCCCAGCCACGATGACCTGTACGTCGCGGCACTGAAGCGAAAGAAACTGGAGATCAAGGACGAGCTGGCGCGCATGCATAGCGACGCCTGACGAAAACATCCAAGTGCAGTAGTTGAGGGCCACGGCAATCGCCGCGGCCTTTTTTGTTGGGGAAGTGAGGGGGCAGTCGGCAGTCGGCAATCGGCAGTAGGGAGCGGTGAACGGAATGGCAGTGGAGGTCTCTGATTCTTGCGACTGCCGACTGCCTATTGCCGACTGCCTTACCGGAAATCGTTGATCTCGAACCAGTAGCCGTTCGGATCCTCGACGAACACGGCGCGCATGCCATCGGGGCGGGTGTTCACGGCGCCGATATTGCCCTGCATGTCGGAGAACGGGGTGCCCAGCGCCCTGAGGTGTGTGAGCACGGCCTCGAAATCCGGCGCCGAAAGCGCGAAGTGGGTGCGTTTTTCTACATGGGTGCGGCTGATGTCGCCGGCCTGGATGTGGAAGCGCTGGTTGTTGCCAAACTCGAACCAGCGGATATGCGTGCCACCCATGGGGTCGGGCACCTCGCGGATCTGCAGCACCTCGGTAAGGAATTTCGCCGTCTCGTCGAGGTCACGCACCAGCAGCGCGATGTGGTCGAGGCGATAGTCGATGCTCATCTTGTTGCCCCTGTCGCCCTCAAGCGGCGGCGCCGGGCATGAACACCCCGACCGCCCCATCATAGATCAGTTTCAGCGACAGCAGGAACACCAGCCAGTAGGTGAGCTGATAGAACCGCTTCACCGAAATGCGCCGCACCAGCCAGACGCCGACCATCACCCCGACGACCGCCAGCGGCGCGAGGATCGCCGCATGGGTGAGGTTGGAGACGTTGAGCTGGCCGAGGAAGAAGTACGGGACCAGCTTGGCGGTGTTGACGATGGCGAAGAAGAACGCCGTGGTGCCCGAATAGATCACCGGCGTCAGCCGCTGCGGCAGCACGTAGATCTGAAACGGCGGGCCGCCGGTATGGCTGATGAAGCTGGTGAAGCCGGCAAAGCCGCCCCAGAAGGCGCCCCAGGGCCTGGAGGGCGGCAGGCCCTCCAGCTTCTTCCTGAGCGGCAGCAGCGCGTCGAGGATGAACAGCAGCGTGATGATGCCGATGAACAGCAGCACCATGGCGTCGCTGACGAAGCTCCACAGCGCCCAGCCGATCAGCGTTCCCACCATGGCTCCGGGCAGCATGATCTTGAGGATGCGCCAGTCGGCATCCTTGCGGTAGGTCCAGACGGCGATGGCATCCATCACCAGCAGCAGCGGCAACAGCATGCCGGCAGCATCGCGGGCCGGCATCACCAGCGACATCATCGGGACGGCAACCATGCCGAGACTGCCCAGCAGCCCCGATTTGCTCAGGGCGACGATGAAGACCGCGAGGACAGCGACGGTCCAGAAATACAGATCGGGAGGCATGGGAAGGGGTAACCGGAAGAGAAACTGCAGCAGCTAGTCGGACGTCCGCGGCGCCGGCTTGTCAATATCACCTTCAGCAGCATCGGCGGATTGCTGCCGGTCGGCCTTCATGACGGCATCCAGCATCTCGGTGGAGCGCCTGACGAAGCCGATATAGGCGGCCTGGTCGTGGCGCACCGCGTAACTCTCGCGCAGCATCCGGCTGTCATGCTGCTCGAAGGCCCGGGCAACGCGGCTCGCCTGCTGTTCTTCCTGGCCGAGCGCCACCAGAGCCTGCTCGCCCAGCTTGATCGCGGCGCGGAAGGTCTCGCGCTCGATCACATGCACGCCCAGCGCCATCAGGTCGTGCGCGTGCGAGCGGTCGACGGCGCGGGCGGCGATGATGACATCGGGGAAGTTGCGGCGGATCAGCTCGGCGATCCCGAGGATGCGATCGCCGCCCGCCACCGCGATGACGATCATCTTGGCCTGGTCGGCACCGGCCGCCCGCAGGATCTCGATGCGGCCGCCATCGCCGTAGAACACCTTGACGCCGAAGCGCTTGACCAGCTCGATCTGCGCCGGATCGTCGTCGATCAGCGTCATGCCGAAGCCCTGGGCACGCAGCAGCCGGGTGACGATCTGACCGAAGCGGCCATAGCCGAGCACGATCACCTTGTCCCGCGGATCGGCCACGTCGGGTCCGGGCGGCAGGTCGACCTCGTCGTTCGACGACCGGTTGAGCCGCGGCATCCAAAGCCGGTCGTAAAGGAAGATGAGGATCGGCGTCATCGCCATGGAGAGCGCGACGACGACGGTGAGCAGCTCCACTTCCGGCCCGGACAGGTTGCCGGCGGTACGGGCGAACTGCAGCACCACGAAAGCGAACTCGCCGGCCTGGCTGAGCAGCACCGCCAGCAGCAGGCGCTCGGCCACATGCATCCGGAAGAACGTGGCCAGCACGAACAGCACCAGCATCTTGAGGCAGATCAGCGCCAGCACCAGCGCCACCACCAGCAACGGATTCTCGAGCACCACCCGGAAGGCGATCGACATGCCCACCGTGATGAAGAATAGCCCGAGCAGCAGCCCCTTGAACGGCTGCAGGTTGCTTTCGAGTTCGTGCCGGTACTCGCTGTCAGCGAGGAGCACGCCGCCGAAGAAGGCGCCGAGCGCCGGAGACAGGCCGAGCGTTTCGGTGAGCAGTGCGGCGCCGATCACCAGTGCGAGGGCGAAGGCGGTGAAGGCTTCCGGCACCCGCGTGCGGGCGAGCCAGCTCATCAACGGTCGGATGACGAAGCGCGAGCCGAACAGGGCGGCGATGAAGGCGCCGACCACCACCAGCGCCAACCACCAGTCGATGGGATTGTCGACCACATCCAGCACGTCCTCGCCGATCGCCTCGATCGGCGCGCCGCCCATGGCGGTGAGCAGGGGAATGATTGCGAGGACCGGGATCACCGCCACGTCCTGCACCAGGAGGATAGCGAGCGAAGCGCGGCCGGTATCGGTCTTGGTGATGTTGCGCTGGTCCACCGACTGCATGGCGATGGCGGTGGAACTCATCGCCAGGGCCAGGCCGACCACTGCAGCATCGGCCCATTCGAAGCCGATGACCCGGGCGAGCAGGGCGACGGCGGCACTGGTGGCGGCCATCTGGGTGAGGCCAAGGCCCAAGACCTTGTCGCGCATGCGCCAGAGTTCGGTGCCGTCGACCTCGAGGCCGATCAGGAACAGCATCATGACGATGCCGAACTCGGCGATCTGGTGGATGAGTTCGGTGTCGGAGACCAGCGACAGGCCATAGGGCCCGATCAGCACGCCGGCGGCGAGGTAGCCCAGGATGGTGCCGAGCCCGGCCCACTTGAACAGCGGGACGAGCAGAACGGTTGCCGCGAGGAGGACGAAAATGGCGAGCAGCAGGTTGATTTCCATCTCTGCTGCCCGGCCCTGGAGTTATTCGTCGGAGTCGCCCTTCAGCGACTTCAGCTTGGCGAACACCGAGTCGGCATCCAGCTCTTCTTCGCGTTCGGGGCGGTGTTCGACACCCTCTTCGTCGTCGGCCTGGTCCATGCCGGCGCGGCCGTGGGCGCCGGCCAGCGCTTCCTCGGCGGTCAGCAGCATGGTGCCCTGTTCGGCCATATCGCCCGGCGCGGCGCCCTTGGACGCGCGGCTCACTTCCAGGTCGAGATCGATCTGGCTGGCGAGCCCGAGCGTCACGGGGTCCATCGGGGTGATGTTGGCATTGTTCCAGTGGGTGCCTTCACGCACCGAGTCGATGGTCGACTTGGTGGTGCCGACCAGACGCATGATCTGCGCGTCCTTCATCTCGGGGTGGTTGCGCAGCAGCCACTTGATGGCGTTGGGACGCTCGTTGCGGCGCGAAATCGGGGTGTAGCGCGGCCCCTTGCGCTTGGGCGCGGCGACGCGAACCTTGGGGTCCGAGATCTTCATGCGGTAGTTCGGGTCGGCCTCCGCCTTCTCGATCTCCTCGCGCGTCAACTGGCCGTTCTGCAGCGGGTTCACGCCCATGATGCCGCTGGCGACGTCACCGTCGGCGACGCCCTGCACTTCCAGCGGGTGCAAGCCGCAGAAGGCGGCGATCTGCTCGAACGAGAGCGCGGTGTTGTCGACCAGCCAGACGGCGGTTGCCTTGGGCATCAACAGGGGCGTGGCCATGATCAATATCTCCTTGAGGCGCGGCCGGGTTTTCCGGTCCGCCCCGCCTCGTCGTTCCTAATGAGGGGGAATAGTGCTGCCTATATACGCGCCGGCTCAGGCCGATTCAATCGGATTGTCGCTATTGCCCGGGTGCCGGGCCAGTGTTTCTCCCCATGGCGTGAGCAGGATGAGCTTGCCGTAGTGGTCGGGCTTCTCGAGCTCGCGATGGCCGCGGGCAGCCTCGGCGAGCGGCAGCGCGCGGATGCGCGGCTGCACCAGGCGGCCATCCGCCAGCGCCGGCCAGGCGGTCTTGAAGAGGCTGCGGGCGATGGCCGCCTTTACCTCGCGGGTCTGCGGCCTGAGCGTCGAGCCGGAGAGCGTCAGCTGCTTCATCAGAATGTGACTGGCATTGATCTCCGCCATGGGTCCCGCCAGCGTCGAGACGATGACGATGTGGCCGAAGCGGGCGGAAGCGCGGATGTTCTTTTCCAGCGTGTCGCCGCCGACGATATCGACGACGCGGTCGGCGCCGCGGCCGCCGGTGATCGACAGCGTGCGGGCGACAAAATCCTCGGTGGTACGGTCGATGGTCTCGGCGGCGCCGAGCCGCCGCGCATAGGCGGCCTTCTCCGGCCCCGATACCACCGCGATCGGGCTGGCACCATGCAGGCGGGCGATCTGGATGGCCGCGCCGCCGATGCCCCCGGCGCCGCCATGGATCAGCACCTGCATGCCCGGCGCGAGGCCGGCCCGCATCACCAGGGTCTGCTCGACGGTGAAGAAGGTCTCGGGCAAGGCGGCGGCGCTGGCCATCGACCAGCCGGCGGGAACCGGCAGCACCTGACCGGCCGCGACCGCCACATACTCGGCATAGCCACCGCCATGGGTGAGTGCGGCCACCTCGTCACCCAGCGACCAGCCGCGCACGCCCCTGCCGATCGCGACGATCTCGCCGCCAACCTCGAGGCCGGGCAGCGGCGAGGCATCGGGCGGCGGGTTGTAGGTGCCTCGGCGCTGGCCGAGGTCCGGTGCGTTGAGGCCGGCCGCCGCAACGCGGATCAGCACTTCGCCGGGGCCCGGTTGGGGGGTGGAGAGGCGCGCCGGCTGCAGCACCTCAGGCCCGCCAAACTCGGTGATGGCAATGGCGGTCATTTCGTGCGGGATCGACATGGCTCTAGCTAGGCCCGGCAAGGCGGGGCTGGCAATCGGCGATTTGGCGGTGGCGCCGGGGTTTGCAGCGGTCGGCGGGAGGGCCTAAGTTCGGGAAAAACTCAGCCGGGAGAAGATCATGTTCGATGATGACGCCGTCAAGAAGCCCCGTGGCCACGAGGTCGGCATGCCGATCGACACCATGTCGGTCGAGGAACTCGAGGAGCGGATCGCCATGCTGAACGCCGAGATCGTCCGTTTGCAGCAGGCGATCGCGGCGCGCCAGAAGACCCGCTCGGAGGCGGAATCGCTGTTCAAGCTCTGAGTGGTGTGGGGGCGGTACGCCGGTCACACACTGGCAAGGTTAAGAAAGCGAGTCTCGTTAACCTCGAATTAACACATCGCCATTAACTTAAATCCCATCCAGTTCTCTGGATTTGCAGAGTGGTTTCTCCCTCTGTTTGACGCCTCCCTGTTAACTTTCGAGAGCCGTTTCGACGGCTCTTTTCTTTTTCCGCCAGGCCGGTCATCGTTAAGCCAACGGCAACGGAGCTGGGCGCACAACGGAGTGCGGCCGCACGCGGCGGCAGTATTTTCCGTCACCAGAGCAGCAGCGTGGACGACAGCAGGCAAAAGCAGCAGCCGGTGGCCATCGGGCCCCGCATCGTCGCGTCCGGCGGATTCGACATGCTGTATCGCGACGGCATGGTGCTGATCGAGGAAGTGGCGTCCTATCTCGATGGTGATGGCCGGGCAGAGAGCCGCGGCCTGCCGCGCGAGGCATCGTTCCTCTATGCCACCGAGAGCATGCGCCTCACCACGCGGCTGATGCAGCTGGCCTCCTGGCTGCTGCTGCAGCGCGCCGTGAACGAAGGCGAGTTGACTGCCGAGAACGCCCGCACCGAAAAGGAAAAAGTCCGCTTCTCGGCGACCCCGACCGATCGCGGCGGGCCCGGCTATGATGACATGCCGGCGCGGCTGAGGGAGTTCATCGCCAAGGGCGATCGGCTGTTCGACCGGGTGCAGCAGTTCGACAAGCTCGAGCGGGGCGGGGTGCCCGACTACGCACCGGCCGCGCAGGGCGGCATCGCCGACCAGCTGGCGAGGCTCAGGGCGGCGTTCGGCCGGTTGAAAGAGTAGCCCGGCTGGCCTTACCTTCGGTCGAGCTGACCGAGGTGCAAGGATGACCGAAACATTGACGGGTGGGTGCCTGTGCGGCGCCGTTCGCTACAGCTACCGAGGTGAGGTCGGCGCCGCCGGCTATTGCCATTGCGCGGATTGCCGGCGCGTCTCCGGCAGCGCCTTCGGCGTCAGCGTTCGCGTCGCTGCCGCCGGCTTCAGCGTCGACAAAGGCATGCCGAAGAGTTTCGTCAAAGCGGGCGACAGCGGTCGTCCGGTGGCGCGGTTCTTCTGCGGCGATTGCGGCTCGCCGCTCTACACCCTGCCGCCGCTCCACCCCGACGTGGTGTTCATCAAGGCCGGCAGCCTCGATGACCCCGGTGTGGTAAAGCCCAACCGCCAGGCCTGGATGCGCTCGCGCGTCGATTGGGCCGAGATCGATCCGGCGATCACGTCGTACGAGACCAACCGGGTGTGAGTACTGCCCTGTCCAAGCAGCCTATCAAACAAAAGCCCGGCGCGATGGCCGGGCTTTCTGCATTCGTCGGTACCGTCAGGCTCAGAAGCCGAGGCCCTTGAACTTGTCCTTGAAGCGGGTGACGCGGCCGCCGCGGTCCATCAGGTTGCCCTGCACACCGGTCCAGGCCGGGTGCGTGGTCGGATCGATGTCGAGCTGCAGCGTATCGCCTTCCTTGCCGTAGGTCGAACGGGTCTGGTAGGTCGTGCCGTTGGTCATCGCCACGGTGATCATGTGGTAGTCGGGATGGATGTCGTTCTTCATGGCGCTGCCTCAAATCAAACGGGCGCCACGGCGCCCGGACGAAACGATTGATACGGATTGGCCGGGTTCATAGAGAAAATCCGGGCCCGGCGCAAGGGGAAGCCACGCGTTGTCGCGGGACCGGCAATTCGGTTGCGGCGGGCGCGCCACCTGCCTATATCGGGGACACTTTGAAAAGCACCACGCGCAGCACCATCGGAGCGGCCCCGACCAGCACGCTCGGCAGCAAGGGCGAGGCCCTGAAAGCCGGCCAGCGGGACATCAAGCCGATCCGCCGGTTGATGCCGTTCGTGCTGCGCTATCCATGGCGCCTTACCTTCACCATCGGCTTCCTGCTGGTCTCGACCCTGTCGTCGCTGGTGATCCCGTCGCTGGCCGGCAAGATCATCGACAAGGGCTTTGTCGAACAGAACCTGTCGATGGTCGGCCAATACGGCATGATCGCCATCGGCGTGGCGCTGGTGATGGCGCTGGCGAGCGCCGGGCGGTTCTACTTCATCTCGGTGCTGGGCGAGCGGGTGCTCACCGACCTCCGCCGCAAGGTGTTCGATCACCTGCTGACGCTCGACTCGGCCTTTTTCGACCTGCACCGGGTGGGCGAACTCACCTCGCGACTCAACGGCGACGTGGCGACGATCCGTGGCGCCATCGGCACCAGCCTCTCGATCATGCTGCGCGGCGCGGTGACACTGATCGGCGCGGTGACGCTGATGTTCCTCACCAGCCCCTACCTGGCGCTGACCATCGTCATCGTCGGGCCCGCCATTCTCATCCCGGTGATGCTCTACGCGCGCCGGCTGCGGCGGATGTCGCGGCGCACCCAGGACGCGCTTGCCGACATGTCGGCCATGGCGACCGAGGCGCTGGGCGCCAGCAAGACGATCAAGAGCTTCGTGCAGGAGCCCGAGCAGTCGCGCCTCTATGGTTCGCGGGCCGAGGAATCGTTCGAGGCTGAAGTCAGCCGGGTCGGGGCGCGCGCCGCGCTGCTGGGCGGGCTGCTGTTCCTGTCGACTGCGGCATTGGTGGTGCTGGTCTGGTGGGGCGCCAACGCGGTGTTCACCGGCGTCGTCACCGTGGGCGAGCTGGCGCAGTTCATGATCTATGCGCTGATGGCCAGCAACGCGCTGACCAACCTCTCGGAGATCATGGGGCTGATCCACACGGTGTCCGGCGCCACCGAGCGGCTGGTCGAGATTCTCGATACCGAACCGGCGATCAAGCCGCCACCGCACCCGCAGGCGCTGCCGGTGCCGCCGCTCGGCACCGTGGCCTTCGAGGGCGTCGGCTTTTCCTACGAGACACGCGACAGCGAAGCAGTCGTCTCCGACCTGAGCTTTGCCATCGCGCATGGCGAGACGGTGGCCCTCGTCGGCGCGTCCGGCGCCGGCAAATCGACGATCTTCGCGCTGGTGCAGCGCTTTTACGACGTGAGCCGCGGCCGCATCCTCGTCGATGGGCTCGATGTGCGCGATGTCGAACCTGAGCAGTTGCGCCGCCGCTTCGCCTATGTCGAGCAGGAGCCGACGATCTTTGCCGGCACCATCGCCGACAACATCCGGTTCGGCCGTCCCGAGGCGAGCTTCGCCGAGATCGAGGCGGCTTCGAAGGCGGCGCTGGTGCACGACTATGTCGCCGATCTCGCCAATGGCTACGACTCGATCGTGGGCGAGCGCGGAGTGATGCTGTCGGGCGGGCAGAAGCAGCGGCTGGCGATCGCCCGCGCCCTGCTCAAGGACGCGCCGATCCTGCTGCTGGACGAAGCGACCTCGGCGCTCGACGCCGAAAGCGAGCGGTTGGTGCAACTGGCGCTGGAGCGCCTGATGGCCGGTCGCACCACCCTGGTGATCGCGCACCGGCTGGCGACTATCCGCGATGCCGACCGCATCCTGGTGCTGGAGAAGGGCCGCCTGATCGACCAGGGCACGCATGACCAACTGGTGAAGAAGGGCGGCAAATACGCCGAACTGGCGAGGCTGCAGTTCCGCGCCGAGCTGCAGCGGGAAGTGGCAGAGTAGAACTCCCGCGTCTCTCCGGACATCTCCCCGCCAAGGGCAGGGCTATCGCATATGCCGGTGATGGGCACCGCTAGCCTTCTCCCCTTGTGGGAGAAGGTGGCGCGCAGCGCCGGATGAGGGGTCCGCGCAACGAAGTGTAGCGCGCTCGGAGCGTAAGCGACGAGCGTCTGGAGTACGCGGAGAGAACCCCTCATCCGCCCCGCAGAGACGGCCTTCGGCCGTCTGCTGCTTGCGGGCACCTCGCGGCGAGGGCGTTCGCCCTCGTCCGCTGACCACAAGGGGAGAAGGCACTCACTCCACCGGCGGTGGGTAAGGGGAGAGATGAAGAGAGATCAGGCCCTTACTCGGTCAACTTGAACTCGATGCGACGGTTGCGGCGATAGGCTTCGTCGCTGTCGCCTGGATCGATCGGGGAGAACTCGCCGAAGCCGGCCGGCACCAGCCGGTTGGCCGGCACGCCCTGGGTGATCAGGTACTTGGCCACTGCGATGGCGCGCGCCGCCGACAGCTCCCAGTTGGAGGGGAACTCCGGCGTGTTGATCGGGCGCTTATCGGTATGGCCGTCAATGCGCAGCACCCAGTTCACGTCGGCCGGGATCTGCGTCTGCAGCTCCCTGATAGCGCTGGCAAGCTTGGCGAGTTCGGTCTGGCCCTCGGTCGAAATAGCGGCCTCGCCGGCATCGAACAGCACTTCGGACTGGAACACGAAGCGGTCGCCGACGACGCGGACATCGGCGCGGCCCTCCAGCACCTGGCGCAGCTTGCCGAAGAAATCCGAGCGGTAGCGGCTCAGATCCTGCACCCGCTGTGCCAGCGCCAGGTTCAGCCGGCGGCCGAGATCGGCGATCTGCGTGCGGTTGGCCGTTTCGGTGGCCTCGGACGCCTGCAGCGCCTGCTCGAGTGCGGCCAATTGGGTGCGGAGCGCCGCGAGCTGCTGGTTGAGCAGCGCCACCTGGGCGGTCGCCTCGCGTGACATGTCCTGTTGCGCGGCGAGATCGGATTCGAGCTGGGCGATGGTCGCGTCCTTGCCGTCGCTGCCGGCCCCGGCGCCGGCCAGCTGCGCCGCCATCTGGTCGCGCTCGGTGGTGGTCGAGGACAGCGTCGCGGTCAGCGTCGCGATGGTGGATTCGAGATCGCTGGAATTCACCTTCTCGAGCTGCAGCAGCTCGGTCAGTTCGGCGATCTGGGCGTTGAGCCGGCTCATCGCCGTGTCCTTGCCGCTGATCTCCTGGCCGAGGAAGAACTGGCTCAGCATGAACAGCGAGAGCAGGAAGATGATGACCAGCAGCAGGCTCGACAGGGCGTCGACGAAGCCCGGCCAGTAGTTGGTGACCTGGGAGCGGCGCGATCGGGTCGACATGGCCATGGCAGGGTCTCCCGGCTAGTTCGGGCGCCGGTCGGAGTCGCCCTCGCGCAGCATGGCTTCCATCAGTTCGCGGAGCTTCTTGTTGGTTTCGCCCTGCTGGATGATGTGGCCGCGCAGGTCCTCCTGTTCGGCCTTGATGTGCTTGACCAGCCCATCGATGCCGCGCGCCAGTTCCGCCATGGCGCGAATGGCATTCTGCGACGAACCGGAATTCTGCAGGGTGGAGCCGAACTGCGCCAGCATCGCCGACATCTCGTCGCCCGAGACCCCGAGGCCGGTGGCCTGCATCTGGGTAATCGGGTGGTCGAGTTCGGTCATCGAGGTCATCCAGTCCTCGAGGTCGGTGTAGAAGGCGTTCTGGGCCTGGCTGGCCTGCAGGTCGAGGAAGCCGAGGATCAGCGAGCCGGAGAGGCCGAGCAACGACGCCGAGAAGGCGGTGCCCATGCCGCCGAGCGGGGCCGCGAGGCCTTCCTTGAGGTTCGAGAACAATGTCGCCGTGTCGCCGGCGGTCGCATCCAGCGCCTGGATGGTCGAGGCGACATGGGTGACGGTTTCGAGGAGGCCGTAGAAGGTGCCGAGGAGGCCGAGAAACACCAGGAGGCCGGTCAGGTAGCGCGAGGTGTCCTTGGCTTCATCGAGGCGATTGCCGACGGAATCGAGGATCGAGCGCATCGAGGACGGCGTGATCACCGCCTCGCCGAGCCGGTCGCGCAACAGGTTTGCCACCGGGGCCAGGAGCCGCGGCTGGGTTGCCGGCATGCGGCCTTCCTGCAGGGCGTTGACCCAGTTGATCTCGGGAAACAGCCGGATCACTTGGCGGAAACTCAGGATGATGCCGATGAACAAGGTCAGCAGAATCAGCGAGTTGATGAAGGGGTTGGCCCAGAAGAAGATGAGCAGCTGGTTGGCGAGGATGGCGGCGACCAGCGCCACCAGCACCAGGAAGATGACGATCTTGACCAGATAGACCGCGGGGCTCGCCAGGCGATACGGGTCGTAAGTCTGCGACATGTCGCGGCCCCCATGCTCGAATGAAATCCGGCCCGACAATAGTGCGCTTCGGCGAAGCCACGCAACGGTCGGCCACCGGCAAAGCCGGTTAACCCCATGAAATCCCGGCAATGCGACCTGAGGGTGACCGGGGCATGGCGCCGCGGTGGTGCGGCCCGCTAGTTGACGGCCTTGACGATCTTCAGCAGCTGCGCCTGGATGGTTTCATTGCCGGCGATCACCTGACCGTTCCAGGTCGAGCCGGCGGTGCCGGCATAGTCGGTGACCGCGCCGCCGGCTTCGCGCACCATCAGCAGACCAGGCGCCACGTCCCAGGGGGCGAGACCGGCTTCCCAGTAGCCATCGAAGCGGCCGGCGGCGAGCCAGGCGAGATCGGTGGACGCCGAGCCGGTGCGGCGGATCCCCGATACGGCCGGAACGACCTGGGTCAACTGCTTGAGCTGCAGCAGGTCGAGGGCACGCCCGCGCGAATTGATGCCGGTGACGACGACGGCATCGGCGAGATGCTTGCGGTTGGCGACGCGCAGGCGCTTGCGGTCGTTCAGCCAGGCGCCGCCGCCCTTCTCGGCAGTGAACAGCTCTTCCATCGCGGGGTTGTAGATCACCGAAGCGACGATCTCGTTGTTGCGCTCGAGCGCGATGGCGCAGGCGAACATCGGGATGCCGTGGAGGAAATTGGTGGTGCCGTCGAGCGGATCGACGATCCAGCGGTGCTGGCCGTCGGTGCCCTTCACCTCGGTGCCTTCCTCGCCGAGGAAGGAAT